>DATMJF010000287.1:0-2085 GCA_035554455.1 Rummeliibacillus sp. | reverse complement strand
TATCATATAAAAATGGACTTTGTAGGAGTAAAAAGAATGAAATTAGATAGAGATATTGTATTTTTAGAAAAAAGTATTGCAAAAAGTGATTTCTCATTAGCACGTAAATTAATTGAACACAACATAGAGAAACTCTCGAATCCCCGCGTTCGATCAAAACTGAGTATGGAAGCTTTAACCTTTTTTAATTGTGTAATTCAATTAAATAGTGAAAGCAATAATAATGACTTGTATTCAAGAGAAACACAGCTGATTATTAGACACATTAATTCTTTAGCGTATGGATGCAAGTTTGCAGAGCTTAAATCTTATGCATTTTTACAAAAAGATTTATTATCTAATCCTGAAATTTATAATGCACTCTGCGAAGATGCGAAGATATTTCTTCCGAAACCAAAGAATACTGAACTTGAAGTGTAAATTCTACTTATATACTTTATAAACTCTAATCCTAATACTCTAAGACATGAGGATTATACCCACGATCTTTTACATAATTATAATAACCACCTTCTTTTTTAAGGTTAATAAATTTTACTCTAAGTCCTTGTGTTTTAACAATCTCTTAATTTTTTCATAAATCCTCCATAATTAGTTATTAAATTGCCCTTAACCTTAAGAAAAAGCGCAATTCTTGCTGGCAGATTTGCGCCCTTCGTATTATAAGGTCAGCCAGAGAAATCTGGTTGACTATTTTTTATTCAATTTATAGATTGATAGTAGCCGGGGTAGAACGTAAGCGCCCGTGGGACTTGATCCCGACCATTAAACTGTTCGCCCTCTACTTGTTAACACATGATTAGGCTGGTTGGGACATAGAGATCCCGTATAACAAGCGAAGATATGAATAACAAGATAGATAGAGGTTACCGGTCAATCCACTACATGAGGAGGAGATATAAATGAATCCAGTTGTTGGTCTGGATGTCGCAAAAGGTGAAAGTCAGGTTCAAATGTTCTTGGATAAAAAAATGCCCTATAAAAATAGTGTGAAAGTTGAACATACAGTGGAAGGATTAGAAGAGTTACACTCTTATTTACTAGATTTAGAGCGTCAAACAGGGATGAAACCACCTGTCGTTTTGGAATCAACGGGTCACTATCATGCCCCAGTTGTTCAGTTTTTAGAAGCAAGAGAGTATATTGTGATAATCCTTAATCCATTGGTATCTTACCGAGCGAAAAGTTCTAGCTTACGGAAAACCAAAACAGATGCCATTGATGCTTATCACTTAGGTGAAATGTATTACAAAGAGGATTTAGAACCTCAGAAAAAGCGTGGTATTCAGTTATTAAACCTTCGGCATCTGACAAGGCAGCATGAAAACATGACAGGAATTATGGTTCAAACCAAGCTTCAATTCCAAGCAGTATTAGATCAAGTATTCCCTGAATACAAAGGAGTTTTCGGGAATTTGTATGCCGAAATTTCATTAAAAACTTTACTAACCTTCCCTACCTCCGAGTCTGTCTTAAAAGCTGGTGTGGAAGAAATTGCCCAGTTTATTAATATGCATTGTAAAGCACGTTCATTTGATTGGGCGCATGAAAAAGCAGAGGAATTAATCGTAGCTGCAGAACGCAACCCATTTCAATCTACCCTTTATCATAGCCTTCTTGTCAGTCTGAATATGTATATAGATTTACTTCAAGTGTACCATCAACAGCTTTCTACGTTGGAGCGTGAAATTGATCAATTAGCGGTACAACTTGAAGAATATGAACTACTCCAAACAATTCCCGGTGTAGGTGAAAAAATCGCTGCAACGATTATTTCTGAAATTGGGGAAATTGATCGGTTTAGTCATCCCAAAAAGTTAGTTGCCTTTGCAGGACTTGATCCGAGTGTGTTTGAATCAGGACGCTTTAAAGGTACAAAAAATCATATTACTAAACGTGGCTCGGCTAGGCTTCGCCGTATGCTTTATACGGCCGTTCGCTGCTCTATACGTGATAGCCGGAAAAAGAAAACAACTGACGAAACTATAGCAAGAAATAAGAGATTACGAGCCTTCTACGACTTAAAACGCGAAGAAGGTAAGCCATACAGAGTAGCTATAATCGCTTGCGCTAATAAGCTTTTAC
>DATMJF010000286.1:0-2693 GCA_035554455.1 Rummeliibacillus sp. | reverse complement strand
AAGCTGATTCCACTTCATGTTATAGCAGATTTGTACTATAAAAATTAGGGGTAAAATGGTTTTTCAGTGCTCTCAACGTAGTGAATGAGGAGGCTTTCTTGCTTGTCAGCAGAAAGGGGGCGGTTTCTACCAACCCCGTTGACAAACGTAATCTTTGAAAAAACCCTTCACTTATTTGATGTAAAGCAAAAGTCGAATAAAGCCGATCATATCAGCTTTGTTTGGCTTTTTGAAGAAATCTATGAATAATTTAGGATATAGTGATTTTTTTTAAACAAAATTTAAACTTCCTACTTACCTGGTTTTAACCTTGATTTTCTAAGATAGAACATGAGGTGAGAGACATGGAATATATAGTACATACAGAGAACTTATCAAAAACGTTTGGAAAAGAAGTAGCAGTTAATGGAGTAGAGTTGAAAATACCCAAAAAAGAAATATATGGATTTTTGGGGCCAAACGGAGCAGGAAAGACGACAACAATTCGGATGCTTTTAGGTTTAATGAAGCCAACTTCTGGAGACATCCGCATTTTTGGAAAAGATTTAAAAAAAGACAGAATCGAGATTTTACGCAAAGTTGGATCATTAGTTGAAAATCCTTCTTACTATCCACATTTGACAGCATATGAAAATTTAGAAGCAATAAGAAAGATTTTAGATGTACCGCCATCAAGAATTCATGAAGTATTAGAAATTGTGCGTTTAACAGAAGTGAGTAATAAGAAAGTCAAAGGTTTTTCACTAGGGATGAAGCAACGATTAGGGATTGCAGCAGCGTTGTTGCATAATCCGGAATTGTTAATCTTAGATGAACCAACGAATGGATTAGATCCATCAGGAATAATTGAAATGCGAGAACTAATCAAAAGCCTTCCAACCAAATTTGGTATAACAGTCCTTATATCAAGTCATTTATTATCTGAGATTGATCAAATGGCAACAACTGTAGGAATCGTAAATAAGGGAAAGCTAATCTTCCAAGATTCTATCGATGCAATGCGTTTATATGCAAAGCAAAACGTATCGTTAACTGTAAGTAATGGTGAGAAAGCATGGAGATCACTACTAGCTAAAGGAATAAAAGCTACATATAAGAATGACCATATTGAACTGGCTGATTGTTCAAATGAAAAAGTAGCACAAACTGTAGAAACTCTTGTTCATGACGGATTTTCTATTTATCGAGTTGAAGAAGAAAAAAGATCATTAGAAGAAATCTTCCTTCAAATGACGAGGGGAGAGAAATTGGCATGATTCGAAATCTAATCGTGACAGATTTTCTTAAAATAAAGCGGAAAGGTTTTTGGTTTTTAACATTTCTAGGACCATGCGGTATTGTTGCTATGCAAATGGTCAATTATGGCGTTCGAAAAGATTATCTATTAAAGCAAAGTGACGATGATTGGGGCTATTATTTAGACAATGTCAGTTCATTTACGCCTTTGGCTATTGTATTAGGAATTGCCATTTTAACATCTTTAATGGCAAGTCTGGAAGATGAAACAAATGCATGGAAGCAGCTGATCGCATTACCCGTTACAAAAATAAACGTCTACTTATCCAAATTTACAGTTGTTTTTAGTTTGTTATTTTTAGCATCTTTCTTATTAATGATCATTACACTTGGATTTGGTGTTTTTCTTGATTTAGGAGAGCTGATTCCATATATAGATGTACTTAAATATAGTTTTTATCCTATTTTGGCTGCATTGCCAGTATTGGCGTTACAACTATGGATTGCAGTTGTTAGCCAAAATCAAGCAATTCCAATTACTACAGGAATAATAGGTACTATATTAGCCTTTGCAGGTTCTGCTTTACCAGATTGGATGATTTGGAAGTGGCCATCATTAATGAATGAATGGGAGAAACCCGTCATAAATGTTGTACTTGGAATTAGTGTTGGAATCGTCTTATATATTGTTGGAATGGTTGATTTTAATAGAAGGGACGTGAAATAAATGCTAGCTATTTTACAATCAGAATGGTTTAAATTACGCAAATCCAAAATAACATCCATCATTATAATAGGACCATTAATCGGGCTAATGACTGGTATTAATTCACCTCTTGAATTAAAAGTAAGTGTATGGGAACAGACATTACTATATATGAATTTAACATATGCGTTATTATTTTTACCGCTTATTACGGGTGTGCTGTCTAGCATGATTTGTAGATATGAACACCAAGCGGGGGGATGGAAACAACTTTTGGCGCTACCTGTTTCAAGGGGGCAAGTATTTGTGGCTAAATATATTATATTAATGCTAATTGTTTTGGTCATTCAAATATTATATTTTTGCGCATTATTTGCAGTAGGTATCATAAGAGGTTTTAGTGATCCTTTTCCTATAGAAATTATCTGGAAATGTATTTTAGGGGGATGGATTGCGACATTCCCATTAGTTGCTTTGCAATTATGGATGTCCATCTTATTTAATAGTTTTGCATTACCCTTTGCTGTCAATGTGATCTTCACATTACCTTCAATATTGGCTATCAATTCAGAATATGTCGGTCCGTACTATTTATGGGCACAACCATTTTCTATGATGTATATTGGTGGAGAAACAGGTGATGTATTTTACATTCCTTGGGAACAACTAATAACCGTTGTAGGAGGAGGATTCATCTTATTTTTTCTTGGTGGATATGTCTATTTTCAAAGGAAAGCGGTTTAGAATTGTA
>DATMJF010000285.1:0-2185 GCA_035554455.1 Rummeliibacillus sp. | reverse complement strand
ACAGTTCTTCAGCGTTAGTAGAGCAAGCAGACATCATAATAACAGCAACAACCTCAAATTCACCTGTACTACCAACTATTCAAAATGCTTTTAATGGAAAACTAATTATTGGAATTGGATCTTATCAGCCTCAAATGAGAGAGTTTTCAGAGTCGATTTATACGAATCTAGAATTTTTATACGTTGATACGTTAGATGCTATTCATGAAAGTGGTGATGTGATTGACCCTATTCAACATAATTGGTTAGAAGAATCACAAGTCATTTCATTTTCAAAAGTGATTACCCAAAAAATCAAGCCTACATTTTCAGAACATCGCCCAACCGTATTTAAATCGACTGGAATGGCCCTTTTCGATTTGGTTGTCGCAAATGTTATCTATAAAAAAGCTTTGAATCTGCAAATTGGACAATATGTTAATCTGTAACTTTTAGCTTGTATTCACTTCAAAAATAAGGAGATGATTTTTTGAATACAGTTGTTTTGGTTGAATTTATCCTCTATTGCGTTTTCATGCTAGGAGTTGGTTATTTCTTTAGCCGAAGGGACATGGGGCATTCTGATTTCCTTCTAGGTGGTAAGAAAATACCAGGATGGGTGTTAGCTTTTTCTGAACGGGCAACGGGAGAATCTGCGTGGTTACTCTTAGGATACACTGGATTTGTCTATACAACAGGTTTATCTGGAATTTGGGTGGCTATAGGTATAACGCTAGGTATCGTTTTTTCATGGTTATTTTTAGCTAAACGATTTATGCAAGATGCAGAAAAATATCAGGTTATGACACTTCCAGGATATCTAGCAAAGAGATTTCCAACTCATGGAAAATTAATTTTATGGATGTCAACCATTCTTATCTTTAGTTTTATGATGTTCTATTTTGGCGCACAAATTGCTGGAGCTGGAAAAACGCTTTTCACAGTTTTCGGTATCCATACAACAGTTGGAATGATCCTAAGTATTATCATCGTCATACTCTTATCGTACGCAGGTGGATTTGTCAGTGTCGCATGGACAGATATGATTCAGAGTATAATGATGCTCGCTACATTAGTGATCCTTCCAATTGTTGCGCTCTATAATATCTATACAGGAGACTTGTCAATTAGTCATGCGTTAAGAACATCAGGCTCAGAGATTAACTCTTGGACAGGTGGCGTTACGGGTTTTGCATTAGGTCTATTATTATTTAATAATTTTGCATGGTTCTTTGGCTTCCTTGGTGGACAACCACAACTTAGTTCCCGATTTATGGCATTGAAAAATAAAAAAGAAGCGAACACAGGTAGTATTGTTGCGATTGTATGGACAATTTTAGCCTATAGTGGAGCATTTCTAATTGGTATTACCGCCATTACACTTTATCAGGATCATCAGTTCGCAGATGTTGAAACAGTTCTTCCTTATATGGCACTTGATCTCCTTCCACCTTGGATAGCTGGACTTTTACTTTCAGGAATTCTTGCAGCAATCATCTCTACCGCTGATTCACAGCTTTTAGTAATGACTAGCTCAGTCAGTGAAGACATCGTAAGTAACGCGATGGGGAAAAAGTTATCAGAAAAGCAACTAGTTAAGGTTTCAAGAATTACCATCATCGTAGCAGGTTTAGTCGGTTTAGTCATTGCCTTATCATCAAAATCACTTGTGTACTTGGTTGTTAGCTGGGCTTGGGCAGGAGTTGGTTGTACATTATCACCTGCTATTATTCTTACATTTATATGGAAGCGGTATTCGGGAATCGGCGTTATTGCCACTGTCCTTGCAGGCTTCGTCAGTACTGTTATCTGGATTTCTACACCACTTGATGCGATCATCAGTTCACGATTTACTACCTTTATCATAGCTTCATTATTCGGGATAGTATTCAGTCTTCTTTTCCCAGATAAACAAAAAGAGCAAGAAAATACTGAAAGTACAGATGAAATAGTAGCTTAATATTTCAATGGTTTTATTGGCAACATAAAAGGAGATGAAAAAATGGATGAAAATCTCATCCAATGAACAAGAGTATGGCTATTTGGATTCAAAGACTAGTTCATCTGTTGTGACACAAAAAAGTCAATATATAATCTGTCTATTCAGTATAAATTCTTTATCTCGATGAATGCTGGTATCCTGTGATACTTGGAAACGTAGCTAACACTTAAGTACTTATAAATTCCCAGTATATATCCTAAAACA
>DATMJF010000284.1:0-3180 GCA_035554455.1 Rummeliibacillus sp. | reverse complement strand
AGTTATAGAAAGTCCGATTCCAATGGACATGATTAAATTTAAAGGTTGGTCACAAAATCTATTACAGATAATCTGTCTAGCATTCCCAACAAATTATAAAATAGAATTAGATGCTATTAGCATGGTAATAAGAAAAAAGATTAAATAAGGGGCTATTTTAATTTATTTATAACCCTAAATAAGAGCCGATTCAAGATCACTTCTTGAATCGAACAAAAATATACTTACTATAATAGTTTCCTGCTTACTCTGCAGCCATGTCGCTTCCTGTTAATCCATTATCTGCCATTTAATAAGAAAGAGTTTTCCTCGCAAAAATATTTTGGTATGATGTTTAGGCTGTGTATCTACCATGTGCACATTTACATTCATCTAAGAAAAGAGGTATTTATGCACCCCACAAAATTAACCAAGCGACATTGGTTACTCATCCTAACACTTACTTTATTAACATTTGTTCTCGGGACAAGTGAATTTGTTATCGTCGGAATCTTAACCGATATTTCCTCGAGCCTTCATATTACAAATGCAAAAGCAGGTACACTCATTTCTGCGTTTGCGATCACGTTTGCCATCGCCACACCACTAGTGATGTCAGCAACAAGTCATTTTCCAAAGCGGAAATGGATGTTGTTTTTGATAGGATCTTTCATCGTCCTAAATGCTTTGTGCGTAATTTCAACGAGCTACATCATGCTCCTTACACTTCGGATGATGACGGCAATTGTAACAGGAGTATTAATCTCTCTAGCCATGATTGTTGCAAGTGAAACTATGCCAATTGAAAAACGCGGACTTGCTATATCATTCGTTTTCGGTGGTTTCACACTTGCAAATGTCGTTGGAGTGCCAATTGGTACTGTCATCGCCGAATGGTACGGCTGGAATGCCACTTTCATGTTAACTACTTTCCTAGGAGGATTGGCGTTTTTGGCATCCTTTTTCGTTTTGCCTAATAAGCTCAGCCAAATACGCAGTTCGATACGGGATCAGTTTTCTTTATTGACCAAGCCACGAATTTTGATGGCTTTTTTCATTCCTGCTCTCGGATTTGGCGCAACTTATGTCGTCTTTACGTACCTTGTTCCTATCTTGAAGGGAATGGAAGTGCCAAATCATTCAATTAGTTTAATCTTGTTTGGTTACGGATTTATCTCGATTTTCAGCAACATCCTCGCCGGTAAAATTGCCAGCCACAATGCAATCGGTCGCCTTCGGTTTGTTTTTCTCGTACAGGCAGTTGTTCTGACAAGTTTATTTTGGACTACAAATCATTTTATTTTAGGACTTGCAAACATTGGCTTGATGTCGTTAATGGCCATCCTTTTAACAACATCTACTCAGCTTTATTTAATAGACCTTGCCGGAATTTATCAGCCAAAAGCAACAGGACTCGCTGCTTCACTTATGCCAGTGGCAAGCAATGTAGGGATTGCTTTTGGTTCTGCATTAGGTGGAATTGTATACCATCAAGGGAATTTGATGAATGTAACATGGGTCGGTGGGATAGTTGCAGTATGTGCAAGTCTGTTAACTTTCTTTAGTCATATTTTAGACCAAAAACAAAAGAAATCAGCTTAAGAAGGAAGTAACAAACGCACGGCATGCTTCCTATTGTATCTCATAAGCGCAAAAGTCTTTCCTTGGCATAATTAATGATATTAAAGTTATCCCTTTATAAATAATTTAAAAAAGAAGTATCAAGAACATTTAGATGTTCTTTGATACTTTTTTTAATAAATACTGACCAACTGACCATGTGCTTACTAATATTTTGGTTTCGCTTTTATATTAACCTTGAACTCTCTTATGCATTTTTAACTAATATTCTTTATTACATTCCAAAGTTATTCTTATTTAGAATCATCAGCATAGTTTTTATTTACATATTTGAATCAATTTCATAATTCATAGGTTTTTCAAAAAAAACGAACAATCAATATAGATTTATTTTATATGCTATATCTAATTAGAACTGTATCAATGAAGCGGAAGACGGCGACTCCTGCGGGAAAGCGAGACAGGTGAGACCCCGCAGAGAACGAAGTGAGCGAGGAGGCTCGCCCGCGGAAAGCGCCGTCTGTAGCGGAATGTATAGTGGATTATATATTTATAGTAATACCGAATAATACATTACTTAATACAAATTAAAATTCGTGTTTTTTAACTAGAAGTCTATTTATGAAATTGATTCTTCTAAAATATAATTATTTACTTCCTAAGAAAGTGAGAGTTTAAATTAAACAATCGAATTTTTGATCTTTAGGAACGATTCAAAACCTCACTTACTTATGGTACGGTTCAGCGTAATGTATTTAAATGAGGTTTAAGTTAATTATTGTCGTCAATTAAGGATCAACATTTTCTTTCATTACTCGCCATTTTATTGACTTTGGCCCCGATTTTTTAGGAAATGTTATTTTTTCTTAAAAATCCAATTAAGTCAAACTTGAATGAGATTTCCCTGCAAAGCATTGCGCAAAAATGGGCTCGGTTCACCTACGCTGTAAAGCTGCAAATCATGCATCGCTCTGGTGCAGGCAGTGTAGAAAACTCTGCGCAGGCTCTCGTCACCGTATATTAGCTCCGATGCATCATAGATGATGACAGCTTCGAATTCGATGCCTTTGGATAAATACGATGGTATGATGACAACTCCTTGTTCATACTCAGGTGAGCCATTTTTTATGAACTTAATATCTTCAATGTTGGACAAGGCTTCATATGCACTCTTGCTTTCCTTGGCTGATTTGCATATTATGGCAATACTATTATAGCCATGACTTCGCAAAGCTTCGACTTTAGACGCAATGCAGCGGTGTAATTCTGCTCGATCATACAATTGTGTCAGCACAGGCAACGCGCCATCACGTTCGAAAGGAATAATCTGTTCGCCGTTAGGAACTAGGTTGCGTGTAAATTCGATGATCGGTTTTGTGGAACGGTAACTGCGCGTCATGTTGATTACTTCCGTTTCATCCTGTCCGTATAAGCTGCTAAGGATGTGAAAATCCACCATTTCACTGGCATGCGCGAATATAGCCTGATTAAAATCACCTAGCACAGTCATCCTCGCAGAAGGAAACAATCGCTTTAAAAACTCGAATTGAAATGGTGAATAGTCCTGCGCCTCGTCAACAAGTATGTGCTTTATCGTTCTATTTGTCTGAAAACCTTGAA
>DATMJF010000283.1:0-3202 GCA_035554455.1 Rummeliibacillus sp. | reverse complement strand
CCATCAGTAATAAACAGTAAATTTGGGCACCTTGGGGGTGTGGGAGAAATAAATGCAGGGGCGTTTGGGCCTGAGGGATTTGCCAATAAATAAAAAAGGAGAAATCAAAAATGAAAATAAATGATGTGGTTTTTGGTGAGCTTGAATATAATTATGGATGGGTTAAGTACACCACCATTGAATTTTGTGGAAAAGAAGCTGAAATAGCATTGATGGTTAAAGGTGAAGAAGACGGAAAGTTTGATGAAGAACAATATATTGCTTATAACTCACTAGTGCAAAATTGGGAACAGTTACAGAAAGGTTTTTTACAAGCAATATTAGACTATTACAAACAAGAGCGTCAAGAACTAGGATATGATATTGAAGTTAATGAAAATTATCCGCAAATCGAAACAACTAATCAATTACTCGAGATGATAACTTTAGTTGGAATCGTTGTTCCATATGGAGATATTTATGAAGAGCGAGATATTGGGATAACCTTTGATTGTACATGGGATATAGAAAATGGACTAGGGCTTCGTCTATTAAATGAACGAGTAACTGAAGTAGGTTACCAAGATGTTGCAATTTAAAATAGGTTGTTTAAAAGTAAAGACTCATGATGATTATCCAAATAATCCAATTTAGTTAAATAGAGCAGGATAGGAATACATGAACTTAAAGCACTTGGTTGTCTACAATAGAGAACGAGTGCTTTTTGCGTTTTAGAAAGAAATGAACAAGATAACATAGTCTTGATGCTTTAGTGGAAGTAGTGAATCGGTTAAGGGCTGTTGAAGCATCCTATTCAGCCAATCTGAGTATGAGGCTTGGTACAATCTAATTGCAGCTGGTGTTGTGATTGGATTATCCATTGTTTGTTCGCCAGCAGGACTATTTGCAGGTGCTGTTTATACCGCAATAGATCTTGCAGGAGCTGCCCAAGGAAAAGATTTAATCCCCGGAAGAAAGCTCTCCGATGACCCAACCACTAACTGTTTAAAGATATGAGATAATAGTCAATGAATCTGGACTTTTATTATTGGAACTGGTAAAGAAAGATATTGAAGAATATAAATCACTATTTCCGACCTTGATTGGCTCATGCCTTTCAAGTTTTTTTTGCTACTAAATAAATGGTTACTATTTGATTAAATATAAGCACATTAATCATGTATAAAAAGGTATGGGTGAAAACAACAATGATTCTGGTACAATTATTAGAACAGATAAATTTGCTGATTTCATACCTCCTATAGAGGGAGAACCACTAAAAGGTAAGCAAATACTGGAAATACCTGCGTCAAATCGTGATTTTGATAAAATACAAGAATACATTGATTTAGCAAAGAAAAAATATAATATCGAAATAAGGTTTAGGGAGGAGTAATAGTGATAGATTTAGAGGTTAAAAAAGTTATTGAAAAAATCGACTTTATTGAAAGGTATAAAAACTTGTCCGAAAGATTTCAATTCAATCTAAATGAAAGTTTTGATGATTTTGATCAGGATGTAGTTTTAAATATTATTAATGAATTGGGGTATTCAGCTAATTTTAATAAAATAAAGTCTTCAAAATTTTCAAAGGTTGAAGACTTTTAGTAACAGATTACTTTATATAGCTAACCATAGAGCACTTGATTGATGTAACCCCAAAAAGTTGAACATTATATTTAATTGAATATTACGCGACTTTCTCGGTGTTGATAACCCTGTATTAAACAGGGCTCTTACAACCGAGTTGTTTAATTCTAACTCCAGAAATGCAGTAACCACCTACAAGTTAATCCAGTAGGTGGTTTTAAAATTGTCTAATTGACATATTTAGCAAAAGAGAAACGGTGAAACCCGTACCTCCAGTTTGCTTTACTCAATTGAAAAGGAATAATAAATAACATAACTATCTTTTCATTCGAAAATTTTTCATGTACGCATAAAGTTCAATACCTAGCATAAAGAGCGTTGCAATTAAGAATCCAATCATAAAAATTTCATGTACAAGTGCAAAATACGCTATATAAATTACAATAGCAACTAAAAATAAAATGACTAGAAAATGAAACTTTACTGTTTTTTCATTATTCACGATTTGCTTTTTAATATTGCTGTCACCTTTAATCAAATTATCTAAGGTAATATCCATTTCATCGCTTAATAAAATTAAATTTTCAATATCCGGAGCACCTTTCTCTTGTTCCCATTTTGAAATTGCTTGTCTAGTAACACCAATTTTATTTGCCAATTGTTCTTGGCTTAAATTATTATTTTTACGATAATCTAAAATCGATTTGATAATTTTCATTTTTATCATTCCTTTCTATATTTGATATCATCACCATACCAAATTTATTTCTGTTGCAAACGAAACCAATAGTATCAAGTTCGCAACGCTCCGTTGCAATAAAAAAGTAAATGAAAAAATCTCTGATTTAAACTTTACTCTAAATCATCAAACCATATTACAAAACTACACCAATTTCATACCATTTTTTAACATCAATTTTATTTTATAAAAGACTTTATTATTTTTAAACAACTTTATTATTCGTGAACAAGTGTTTGAGGAAAAAGCAAAAGTAATAAATGAGTGTGTGTTTACGTAAATAATACTGAAAGATTGCACCTTTGAACATAGGAGGTAAATGATGGAAGAAAACGTTAGCGGTCCACTGGATAGGTTAAAAGTACAAAACGATTCAATTTCTAAAAAATCTCTGAATCAAAACACAATGTCTCAAACCCAAGCGGATTTTATCAGTGAACAAGGTCCATCACATCTGCAAGAAGATCGTAAAGCAACCTATCATTCCCAAACGGTAGGAGATAGAGGACCTGTACTCGAACAAGATTCAATTTTGCATGAAACATTGGAGGATTTTGTGCATACCAAAATTATCGAAAGGCCAGTACATGTAAAGGGCTATGGTGCTTTCGGATACTTCCAGACTGAACACTCCATGAAAGAATATACGAAGCTAAGCTTTTTACAAAATCCAGGCATTCAGGTTCCTGTAACTGTGAGGTTTTCGTTAGCTGTTAGTACGAAAGGTACTCCAGATACTTCCCGTAATGTAGTTGGATTTTCCACCAAGTTTTACACAGATGAAGGCGTTTTTGACTTGCTTTGCAACCATATCCCCGTATTTTCAATTCGAGATGCCATGCGGTTTCCAGAATTTATCAAAGCCAATTCTCCTTCACCAGTAAACAATCTAAT
>DATMJF010000282.1:0-3279 GCA_035554455.1 Rummeliibacillus sp. | reverse complement strand
TTGCTCCTGCATCGCTACGCTAGCTTCGTCGCAGAAAATTCTTTTTGCTTTTGCAGAGCAAAAAGAATTTTCACTGCGGGGTCTCACCTGTCTCGCTTTCCCGCAGGACTATGAATTAACCTCTTTGAATTAACATCGCACGAAGAAAATGCGAATGCATTTTCGAGGAGTCGCCTTCTTCCGCTTTAGAGACAATGTTCTAATAGATATGGCTTATAACAATGTCCTATTTAATGTTCGTGTTTAATATCAAATCTTCGAATTATGAAATTGATTCGATTGAACAACTATTTAATAAAAGGAGTCTTTTTCTAATGAGAATTATTTTCTATCTTATTGCGATTGTTCTAGCAAATGTGATTACTGCCAATTTTGCTCCACTCAAACTTGGGGTGTTTATCATACCTTATGGTTCATTCCTAATTGGAGCTACTTTCATCTTGCGAGATCTTGTACAAAACAAATATGGAAAGAAAAAAACGTATCTCCTTATTGGGATTGCGTTACTGTTATCCGCTGTTTCTAGCTATTTATTGGGAGATACATTATGGATTGTCTTTGCCAGCGCTGTAAGTTTCGCAGTTTCTGAGACAACTGATACTGAAATTTATTCAAGAATGAAATCATCTATTAGTATGAGAATCCTATATAGCGGAGTTGTTGGGGGTTTCTTAGATTCTACGATTTTTGTTATCGTTGGATTATCACCACTTGGTGCAGGATTTGTTCCCTGGGATGCTGTTTGGATGGCCATTTTAGGTCAAATCATGATCAAAGTTATTATGCAATTTTTGGGAGTTCTGATTCTCCAATTCACCAACATCACAAAAGAACAGTTTGCGAATTAGTGTATGATTTGCGTATATGGAGTATGTCGGAACGAAGACATTAAAATGCTATAGTGGCAGAAATAGCGATGGCTACGGGACTTGTCCAGCATGCGAATTATGATTCAATGACGATCAAAAATATCTTGAAATAAATTAAAATGTCATAAAAAAGATGCTGACTCGAATGGGCAGCATCTTTTTTATATGAATCACATATTCGTGGAACAAAAACTTATCCTCACTCATTAATCTTTTTAAATGTCCCCTAAGATCCCCCCCTTTAAACTGCACTATTAGTAAAAAAAGCGACTGCACTAATTGAACAATCGCACCCCCGTTAGTGAAATAATGGCTATTATTTTTTATTGTTGAACTTCTTCTTTCGCTTTGAAGTAGTTTATTATTTTTAAGATTATCCCTACAATGAAAAATACAATTGAGTTAGCCATTAATACCAAAACAATAAATGCAGCTGCGAACGCTGCCCCTTCTCTTGTACTTGTGGGATTTACAACTTCCTCGAGTTTCAAAAATAAAGCACCTATTATAAATCCTAAAATTGGTGTAAGTATCCCCATAATGATTCCTGACAACCATAAAGGTAATTTGTTGTTCTTGTGTAAGTAGATAGCAGTACCATCAAATAGCATCAGTAATAATAAAAGAATAATCCAAACTAATCCATCACCACTCATATAATCCCCCATTATAAAAATGTTTAGCATTCAATAAAGTATAGAATATTATATTCGATACCTTTTCCAAAAGCCCTACTAATTACATAAACCTGCCCGATTAGTAAAAATTACTTGAAGAAAGACTACCACATCGGTTCATCCTTTTCACATAGTTTAATCAGAAATGGGATCCATATAGACAGCAAGGCATAAGCAACTAATCCAAATGCTACGATATACCCTTTAGGTACGCCAAATGATACTAATGGTACCAATATCAAAGAAGGTATAAATCCAAATAGGCTTAATTGGTTTCTTGATTTCTTGGAAACGTATTGTATTGAATCGCAGGATGAACATTTTAACTTATTTTTAAAGGTAAACATTTTTACAAAAGTTTCTTTCCAACTCCACTTATAGCCACATTGCTGACAGATTGGCATATAAAACAACCTCTTTTCAAAGTTATTGACACTATAAATTGTAACATTTAACCCTAAATTCCCCTGTAATATGTGTAAAAAGGCGACTGTTCAAATGGAACAATCGCTCCCTATAGTTGAATTATCTTAACTCGATTAATCGTTTCATTGCAGAGTGAACCGTAAGTCTATGGAATGAAATTAATTGATTCTTGTAGATGACTCCATAGATACCATAAGGGGTAGGTGAAAGTCTCAATAATTCTTCTCTGTTTTTTATGTCAATAATTACTGCATTTATATCCAACTTGTTTGCTGCCTTAACAACATTATCGGTTGATATATCTACAAATGGGCACTGCTGTGTGCGGAGAATTGTTAAATCTTTAAAAGGTTTAAGTCGCTCATCCCAATCATTTGGAAAAAATGGAACAGGTGAATCTCCAAATTTATTAACAAGTAATTCAAAACCATAAGGTGCATGATCTACTTTAATAAAATTGTTTTTTATAAAAACATCCTTACTAGGTGTCCAAGAAGTGTCTGGATTTGTAATCACAATAACTCCATCTTTATTTTGTTCTTTAGCATCTTGAATACATCTATTAATCAATTTTGAGGCATAGCCTTTTCCCGTAATATGTACCCATAAGCAATGAATAACTAAATAATTTTCACCATAGACAACTCTTGAAGAATATTCAATAGGTGTATATTCAATAAACCCTGCTTGTTTGCTATTCTCCATTATTTTTATATACTTTAAACCTTCATTGAATTTCCCCATAAGCCATTCATTTTTATTTATGTAACCTTTTGAATTTGGCTTGCTCCGAAGACAAAAACATCCCTTATCCTCTAAATTCTCTTCGTCTAACTCTATCATTTCAATTGTTTCCAAAAAATACACCTCCTCCACATTTTGTTCTACTGTAAGATCGCTACCAACAGTTATGTACTTTTGAAGTTCAAATTTTGTAATATTGTAATTTGAAATTGATCTGCTATTTTGAACATAAATTTATAAATGATATATCCAAGCATAACACCTACTACATTACAGATTACGTCATCAATATCAACAGCTCGTCCAAATCCACCTGCTATTAATTCGATGAATTGAATGCATTCAATACCGATTGATATACTAAATCCTAATAACACTACGTTTTTATATTGCTTAAATTTATTCCACATTATCGGTGATAATATACCCAATGGCATCAATAATAATATATTGCCACCAACATTTCTTAAAATTAATCTCAGCATAAACCCGGCATCACCGCCATATGCCGTACCTATTTGCTGCACATCTTTTATAATTGCAACAAATGGAATAAGGTTTAT
>DATMJF010000281.1:0-3089 GCA_035554455.1 Rummeliibacillus sp. | reverse complement strand
GACGGCCTTTTGATCAATTGCTGGGAATAGCTCACCAGTAATCCCTGCTAATTGTATTGCGATGTCTTCCAATTTCCCCAAACTTTTTGGAGGTTTGATAAGACTATCTACTCTCTGTCTTGCCTTTGCCATCATATCTTGATCAAGTCTTTCAATCTTTTCAATCGTTTGTTGTAATAAGTTCATTTTTCATCTCTCCCGAATAAAATTAAAAGCCTGCAGTTTATTTGCATTGCAAATAAACCGCAGACTTTTCCATCATCTGTGCTATTCAAGTATTAAGGCAGGTCTCCTGGCTCGAGGTCATCATTTCATCAGGCCTTCCCAGAACAACGTCCAGTGGCATTTCCGACAAAACTCCCCCATACAGTGGCGGGTCCGCTGAAGATTTTCACTTCATTCCCTATTCTCCCTATAAGTTAGGGCACCTAATACTTTTATTGAATTTTCTATTAATTATGATACTAGGGAATGAGTTGGAAAGCAATAGTACATATTTTTTAGAATTTCAATTTCTCTAGCTTTTTTGTAATTCTTTTTTTATAATTTCTTTTATTTTTTTGTCACCTATTACACCTATAGGGAATAAATTAGATTTCTCAGAATAAGTAAGTCTAAAAGCTACTCCATTTTTCAATTCGATTTCTAAAAAAATTGGTTTATCAGAAAAATCTACATTTTTTACTTTTAAATTATTCCATGCTTCGATGAATTCTTTCTTGGATGAAGGCGAAAAAGTATGCAATCTCCTGCCATCTTCTGTGCTTTCAATATAAATATTTTTGACATATTCTTTTAACGGATACAACTCCTTGGCTGTTTTAGCCTTTTTGTTCTGTTTCGATACATACACATTATTATCTGCTAAAACGAGAAAAGATGATGGATATTCATTTACTTCATAAATAGCTGTTCCTTTTTCAATAAAGGCAGCATCTCCATTTTTCATCTTATGATTACTACAAGCATTATCTGCCATTTTATAACTAACTTCTCCTATTTTCTTTCCCTTTTCAACATTCAAATTACTGCTTTCATCAGTTGGTTCTGGAAAATGGTGCTCATATTTTATGCCATTAATCATTAACACATCTACCCACTCTATTATGCCATCAGGACATTTACCTAAATTACCTATCGGATAAGTACAAGAAGCTAGAAGTATACTAAGCAGAAACATTACAATGACACTTTTAAGTTTCATATTTTCCCTCCGTACATTTGATGGCTGAGTTGCTTACTTCCACAATTCCTTAAGCACTTTTACCAAGAAAACGTATTAAATTGTATATTCAGAAAAATATCCGTGTTTTTAAACTAGAAAAGCATTTATGAAATTGGCTCAGAACAACAGTTTTTTTATCTTTATTTAGTATAAAATACAAAAAATATAAAATGAAACATTTGTAATGAAACTGTAAATTTCACCTACAAAGCCCTTCATATCAAACTTTTAGCCTTCTTGGGATAAGACAGGGAAAATTTTACCTCATAGGACCCTCCGTTTTTATTGCTAACATTAAGCTTGTAAAGAGCACACAGGAGGTACTCACAAACATGAAAAAACGTTTTCTAACAACAAGTATTGCACTTACAATAGGTTTAAGCACATTTGGTGGAATATTACCAGCAACAAATCATTCAATGGATGTAAAGGCTGCAACCACCATAAATGTTCAAAATAACGATCAAGCTGTCGCGGCGAAGGCAGACCAACTAATCCAAACAGGAAAAAGTTTAATAGGTCAAGCAACGTATAGTAATACAGTGTACAAGCCAACTTATCCATATAAATTCTCTTGCGCTTCATTTATCATGTACATTTTCGAGAAAAACGGTGTAGATTTAGCTACTTATAACGAAGATTATATGATTCAACAAGGTACTTATGTTCCAAGAAATCAATTACAAAAAGGCGATTTACTATTCTTTAAGAGTAAAACGACAGGAACAGATCCCGATCATGTAGGAATGTATATTGGTGACAACAAAATGATTCACATGGCTGATTCGAAGCAAAACATTGTCATTTCTGATTTGAATAGCAAGCCATATTATACAGATAATTATGTATCGGCACGAAGAGTATTACCTACTTTACTTCCAGCTAATCCAGCAACAAAAGGGGATATGATTGTTCAAAATGCTTTTGATTACAAAGATAAAGTTACAATGAGTACAACTAATGATGAAAAGAATTTACGTTTCACTGGTCCTGGTTTTGTAAACTATGTTTATAAAAAAAGTGGCATAAATCTTGGTACAACAAACTTAAAAGATCAAATGAATCTTGGAACTACTGTTTCACAAAATAATCTTAAAAAAGGTGATTTAGTGTTCTTTAATAGTGTACCGGGATCTTCTACACCTTCTCAGGTAGCCATCTATGCCGGCGATCAACGTTTAATCATTCCGAATTCTAGCGGTATTATTACAAGAGTAATGTTTGTTGACTATTATAATCAACACTACATTAAAGCAAAACGAGTTTTTTAATATAGTTTAACGTTAAATTTGCAGCAAAAACTTTCATGTGTAATTAGATTACTATGGAGGTATGAAAATTATTTTCAAAGAATAAAAGAAGCATTCTTTTAATGAAGGATGCTTCTTTTGTTCGTTCTACTAGCTATTTTTTAAGTTCTTTGCAAATTCAATCATAGACCTACTAGACATTGGGCCTTTTATCAACAATATTGTATCAGCATCGAGGATTGGCTTCACTATATCTATTATTCCTTTCACATTTTCAAATATATGAACTTCTGCATTTGTTCCTTCCTTTTTAGCTTGAATTGCTATTTCTTCTGCTTTCTTTCCAATAGTGATCAACATATGAACATTTCTTTTGGCGATCATCGTACCGATTTCACGATGGTATTTTTTTTCGAAGTTTCCTAATCGATTAATATCTCCTAGTACGAGAATTACCTTCTTATCTTTTCCGATTGCATCCAAAACCTTTAGAGCTGCTTCAACGGATGTTGGGTTATTTGTCCATGTATCATCTATAATGGTACTTCCACCTATTCCAGATGAAAATTCTAGATGTCTTGCCATCTGTTTAAATGTCTTTAATCGATCGATCG
>DATMJF010000280.1:0-5706 GCA_035554455.1 Rummeliibacillus sp. | reverse complement strand
GAGGGTAAACAAGTTTTTAGAGGATATGAAGTAACCAATGCAATAATTGTAAAGGTAAGGGATATGAATCAAGTGGGAACCGTCATAGATACAGCAGTAAAAAGTGGTGCAAATCGGGTTTCAAGCATTCAATTTAAAATTGAGCATGAAGAACGTTATTATCAACAGGCTTTATCTTTGGCTCTTCGAGATGCACAAATGAAAGCAAATACAATAGCTGAGACAATGCACTTATCTATTCCACCACAACCAATCCAAATTTTCGAAGAAAGAACTTCGGAGCCTGTATTATACAAATCAGCTGCTATGGCAAGTCAGAATATTACAACACCAATTGAACAAGGTCTAATTACAATTAGTGCAACATTAAGAGTGAAATTTCAATACTAAACCTCATAACAAATTAGTTCTATATTTTTTTTTAATGATTACACTAAAATATAGGACAGACTAAACAAGGTGGAGATGACATGGCAAAGAGAATGGGCATTATAGCTCTGATGTTATTTGGAGTTTATGCTGTAGGAATGTATCTTTATATTTTTCATAGTGGTAGTGGAGATATACCAGCAGCATTGAAGGGGACTGTTGCAGACCCAGCAGTATTTATGTCTCATCATGAGTTGTTGTTGAGTGGGGAATATTCGAAAATTAGAAACTATCTCTTTTTTGTAGCTACACCATTTGAATGGCTTATGTATTTATTTATTTTACTCGCTGGACTTTCACAGTTGTTTGAAAAATGGTCCGTTTCGCGGGCTAAATCGACACTTTTCCAAACAATTATTTATGTGTTTTGGCTATCACTTCTCATGTATGTCGTATTATGGCCTTTAGATTACTATAGATATCATTTAAGTAAAGACTATGGCATTAGCACTCAGACTTTTCCTTCTTGGATGAAGGACGGTTTAATTGACTTTGGCGTTAACTTTGTAACATCTGTATTAGTTATGTCGGTTGTCTATTGGCTTATCAAAAAAAGCACAAAGAGATGGTGGCTATATGCTTGGCTGTTATCCATTCCTTTTTCAATTTTCGTCATGTTTGTGCAACCAGTCGTGATAGATCCTTTATATAATGATTTCTATCCATTGCAAAATAAAGAATTAGAAGCTAAAATTCTCGCATTAGCAGATCAAGCCAATATTCCTTCCGACCATGTCTATGAAGTGAATATGGCAGAAAAGACGAATGCTATGAATGCGTATGTTACTGGGATAGGAAGTAATTCACGAATTGTGTTATGGGATACGACATTAAATCGATTAACCGATCGAGAAATTCTTTTCATAATGGCACATGAGATGGGACATTATGTGGAGAAGCATATTTATATTGGAATAGCCTGTTATATATTATTATCCTTTGTCGGACTTTGGCTAACAGCGAAGATGATGAATTGGATTATTGCACGCTATGGGCGTTCTTTAAAAATTAAAAAAATAAGTGACATTCATTCGATGCCATTGTTTTTACTCGTTACCTCTTTTCTGCTGTTTGCATCAAGCCCATTGTCGAATTATATTTCGAGATATCAGGAATCAAGAGCTGATCAGTATGCAATCGAGTTAACTGGCGACCATCAAGCTGCTGTTACTTCATTCCAAAAGCTTACGAAGGCTGGATTAAGTGAAGTGAATCCGCCATTGCTTGTGAAATGGTTCCGCTATACGCACCCACCAATGTTAGAAAGAATATATAATGTAGTTGATAAAAATGAAGATATAGTACCAGAGAAAAAGGAAGAACGGAAAAGAAACAAATAAAAAAATCAAGGCTGATCAAGAGTAGTCATTTGAACTCTTGATCAGCCTCTTTTATTTTCTGTGTTCGTAGTTAAATCGTTACATTTTTTGAATAATCACATTGTTTTGTAAGAAAAATATGCAATGATAAAATAATGACTAGAAAGAAATCGGAAGGGGAAGTTCTAAATGAAGCTGGCTATTTTTGGAGCAACTGGAAGAGTTGGCGGTGAAATAGTACGCCTGGCATTGCAAGATGGGCATGAAGTGAAAGCACTTATACGGACACCAACAAAGTTAAAAAATAATGATCATTTAACAATTCTTCAGGGAAATGTATTTAATGAAGAAGATATTGAAAATACAGTTATTGGTGCCGATGTAGTAATTAGTGCATTAGGAACAGATCGAACAACAACCTTATCAGAAGGTATTCCACATATTATTTCTACGATGAAGAAACATCATATAAAAAGAATCGTCACTATAGGAACGGCGGGAATCTTAGATAGCCGTACGGAATCGGGAAAATTCCGATTTCAATCAAGTGAATCAAAACAGAAATTAACATTTGCTGCTGAGGAACACGCCAAAGTGTATAAAATGCTAGCAGAATCAAATTTAGATTGGACAATAGTATGCCCAACCTACTTACCAGACGGTGAAGCAATAGGAAAATATCGAATAGAAAAAAATAAATTACCTTTGAATGGGGAAAAGATAACAGTAGGTGATACTGCCGGATTTGCGTATGAAGAATGCTTCAAACAACAATTCTTATATACAAGGGTAGGGCTCGCTTATTAAGGAACAGAAGCAGATGGGGAATGAGGAGAGTACATGAAAAAAAGTCATAAAGCTGCAATGTTTGCTTTATCCTTGGGCTTTGCATTAGCGAAATATTCCAAAAGTAAAGATGGAAAAATGACGCTTTTGAAAGCTGTACATCAACAAGATTTACACGCAGTGAAAAAGCTGTTTAGAGCTGGTGCGGATTTAGATCAACAAAATGATAGAGGACGTACACCGCTGATGATTGCTACATATAACCATGATGTAGAAATCACTAAAATGTTAATAGATTTAGGTGCCGATGCAAATATTCAAGACGATATGCAAAATACACCGTTTTTATATGCTGCGGCAGAGGGATACTTGGATATTTTGAAACTAACGATACAAGCCGGTGCGGATCCCACTGTTACAGATCGCTATGGTAATACAGCCTTAATACCAGCTGCTGAACATGGCAATATTGACGTTCTGAACTTGTTATTAAATAAAACAGAAATAGACGTGAATCACATTAACAATTTGGGATGGACTGCATTGCTTGAAGCCATCATTTTAGGCGATGGTAGAAAAAAATATCAAGAATGCATACAAATGTTGCTGAAACATAAAGCAAATCCGAATATTGCAGATAAAGATGGTGTAACACCATTCGAACATGCAGAAAAACTGGGGTATAAAGAAATTGAAGTATTATTAAAGAAATATACTTACTAAAAATAATTTAAAAATGGACCTATCCAATTGGATGGGTCTTTTTTTAATTATTTACATTTATAGGTATTTAATGTATAGTACATTACAACAGTAATGTACTAATTATCGAGATGAAAGGAGGAGTCTTTTTGTGCATTTAAATAGTGATGGAACGAAGCCAATTTATGTGCAAATTGCGGATTGGATTGAAAATGAAATCATCGCAGACCATTTAAGAACAGATGATAAAGTGTATTCGCAATATCAACTAGCAGAGCTATTTAATATAAATCCAGCAACTGCTGGTAAAGGATTAAGTATTCTCTTAGAAGAACAGATTGTGTACAAAAAAAGGGGGCTTGGCATGTTCGTCACAACAGAAGCAAAGCAGGTTATTTTAGCAAAACGAAAAAATGAAGGCTTTACGAAAATGATTGAAGATATTGTATTAGAGGCAAAAAGACTGAAGATTTCAGAAGATGAAATCATTAACTTTTTAAAAAAATCTTATCGAGAGGAGTGCTGAAAATGACCGTGATTGAATGCTCCAATGTACAAAAAAGATTTAAAAGAAAAGATGCATTAACGAATATCACCATTCAGCTAAAGAAAGACAAAATTATTGGCCTAATCGGTCGTAATGGCGCAGGAAAGACAACGCTGTTGCAACTTTTAGCAGGTATAACAAAACCAACATCAGGTGTGATAAAAGTATTTGGAGAAGCACCTTTTAATAATTTGTTTGTATCGGCAAATTCCATTTATATTCATGACCAGATGCAATTTCCGGGATCATTTACACTACAGGACATTTTACAAACAGCAGCGAATTTTTACGATCATTGGGATGAAGATTTGGCCAACAAGCTAATATCATATTTTAGTTTGGATCCCCAATCGTATCATAGTGACTTATCAAAAGGGATGAAAAATACCTTTAACTTTATCTTCGGGTTATCAACACATTGTGCAATAACATTATTCGATGAACCGATTAACGGGATGGATGAAGCGGTTCGAAAGGATGTTTACAGAGCACTTTTAAAAGATTATATAGCGAATCCAAGAACCATCATTATTTCGAGTCACTTTTTAGAAGAGATGGAGCATTTGTTGGAGGATGTATTGCTTATAGACTGTGGAAAAGTAGTGTTTTATAAATCATTGGAGGAAATACAATCATTTGCACTGGCATTGCAAGGTCCAACTGATGCTATACAAAAGTGGACTGTTGGACTCAAAAAGCTAGATGAAAAGCAAATAGCCCCTGGATATGCAAAAGTTCTTTTAAGAGCTGAAGATTGCACCTTTGATGAACGAGCATTACAGCAAGAGGATATTACCATTTCATCTGTTAGTGCGAGCGAAGTATATATGTATATGACAAATACAAGGGATGTGGGGATTGATGAACTTTTTAATTAATAAAAGCTTCAGGGATATCTATTCAGCGCAATTTAAGTTGAAAATCCATATGTATTTGGATATGTTACTCTATTTGGTCATTTTGCAAATTATAGCTGAAGTGTTGTTTTTATATATAGATGGGATATTGATGAGTGGTAGCGCTCCACTTGTAAAACTAGAATATCACGCATTTACACCAATTTTCGTTCTCTTTTTCTCGGCTATTTGGTCATTTTATATGGGGATTTTGGTAACAAAAAAGCAACAGCGATTAGAAATGGCATCATTTATCGTTACAAGGAAAATGGAACATACCACAAATCTCTCTCTCTTTTTATGCTTTTCAATATTCGCTAGTCTTACAACTATGTTGTTGAACTATGTAACACGAATTGTGCTTTTACTATACAACTCAACAGGCGTTATAGATGAGTCGAATTTGCTGCATGCACCACGCGTATTTTTTGTGAATCTGATATTCGCAATATTATGTTTATTGTTCACAAGTGCTATTGGCTATTTTTTAGGATTACTCGCCTATAAATATAAATTTGTTTATACGCTATTTTTTGCAGCAATCTGCGCTTTCTTATTTTGGTTACAAAAACAAGATGCTGAGGTCGTATACGAAAAGCTGAACAATCCGACTTTGCTCTTTGGAAGTATTTGTATAGCAATTACTCTTTTTTTTGGTATCAGTACAAGATTTTCGACAGCGTTGGAGGTGCGGTAAAATGAACTATTTGCTAACGATAACAATCATATTGGCAGTTGTTATATTGATCGTACCTACACTTTTAGTTCTTACTTTTGCAAAAAAATATATGAGAGGCAATCAAAAGTTTTCAAAAATATTTATTTTGATTTATAGCTGTGTGTTGCTGCTATCACCGATTGTATATTTTTTATTACCAAATAAACAAGATTTGAAAGTTCTAAGCAAAGCTGAACAGCAAACGGAAGTTCAGAAACATGAAACATTTGCAAAGGATTTAATACAAGGGAAAGTAGCTAAATATAGTAAATATCATTTGGAAGATTGGTCGTTTGAAGTTAAAGGGGA
>DATMJF010000279.1:0-5921 GCA_035554455.1 Rummeliibacillus sp. | reverse complement strand
AAATCACCAACAGAGAAAATCCCCATATTATTAAGCGTTCGTTCTGTTCGATGGCCAATTCCCCACATCTTCGATAAAGGTGTAACTGGCCACAGTTTTTTTTCCACGTCTTCATAATCCCATTTGGCAAAGCCTGTTTTTTTCGCATCTAAATCGAGTGCAAGTTTTGCTAACAGCATATTCGGTCCCATGCCTACTGTGCTCGGAATTTCAAATTGACGATAAAGTTCATCTTGGATTTTACGTGCTGTATCCTCTGGATTTCCCCATAGTTTTTCTGTCCCGGTTAAATCAACAAAGCTTTCATCAATGCTATATACATGAATGGCTTCCTTTGGTACATAACTATTCAATAGCTTGGTAATTTCAACCGACATACGAACAAAGTATTCCATCTTCGGTTCAAATAAATGAATATCTGGATGCTTCGGTATCTCATATAGTCTCGTTCCTGTTTTCACTTGAAATCGTTGCTTCATAATCGGAGAAGCAGCAAGAACAATACTACCTTTTTGCTGAAAGTTACCGACAACTGCAATCGCCTCTTTCAGAACATCTAAATGCGCCCAAGTTGCCATACAACTAGCATAAAAACATCGCATATCTACACACATAACCGACCTTCTCGGCAGATTTTCATACAGCACAGCACACCTCCATTAGGAACATTTGTTCTTATTTTAAAATGAGATAAGTGAGATGACAAGTAGGAAGTAGTACTTTTCCAATAAACGACAATATTTTTGCTATGAATAACCGCAAGAGTAATTTTTTTGAATAATGTAGTGTTAATAATTGGTGCTGATACTATTGGAGGAAAATGTTTGTTTAGATGTCTTTATTGACGAGGGGAAGCTTTTATAGTGCTTATCCATGTTTTGGAGAATTTATCCACGAAAATTCACTGTTTATCCACGAGTTTTTGAATTTGTATCCACGCCCTGTGCAATTTATGTCTCCGATTCAGGGAATTTTCTTTTTTCGAGACTGCCGATTTTATTTAGACTCTCACTTCATTTTTTGAGAAAGTACCCTAACCGTATAAAAACATAAAAAACCCACTTTACTAGTTATAGTAAAATGGGTTAATGCCTTATTTCAAAATATCCTTATACAATTCTGGACGTCGATCATCATAAACCGGAATCTTGTTACGTACCTCATCTACTTTCGAAAAATCAACATCGACAATAGAAAGTTCTTCATCTTCGTTACCTGTCCACAATACTTCGCCCCATGGTTCAATCACCATTGATTGACCATTAAAGTTTTCTACTTTATTGCTGATTCGGTTAACTGCAATGATGAAGCATTGGTTCTCAATGGCTCGCGCCTGCAATAATACTTTCCAGTGATCGATTCTTGGGGTCGGCCATTGTGCCGATACGAATATGACTTTTGCGCCATTTAACGCATGAAGGCGAAGCCATTCTGGGAAGCGAATATCATAGCAAATCACTCCAGCAGCTTGTAAATCTCCAAGTTCAAAATTATTTTGTCCCTCACCTGCTGATAGATGTAAATGTTCATCCATCAAGCGGAATAAATGCGCTTTATCATACTCTCCGACTATTTCTCCATGGTGATCCACGGTATACATCGTATTGAAGAATCCTTCTCCTTTTTTCGTCGCTACTGAACCGCCTACAATATGAATATGAAGCTCTGAAGCTAATGCTTGAAGGAATTTCTTCGTTCTTTCACCATTCACATCTGCTAATTTCTCTAGTTTTTCTAATGCATAGCCCGTATTCCACATTTCTGGTAAAATAACGAGCTCAGCTCCTTTACTAGTCGCTTCTCGAATGAATGCTTCTGCTCTTGTAAAATTTTTTTCAACATCACCAAAAGCTACGTTTAATTGAATACACCCTAACTTCATTTTTGCACCACCTATGGACATTTTCCTAAAAAGGTTATACTATTTTCACTAAATCATTTATTAATTCTGAAAATTTATCTTTATACTATTCTATCTATAACTAATTCAAATGTATAGTAGATGGACTTAACACATTTCTTAATCACATGGAGGGATATACATATGGAGTTATCCACAAAACTACAAAATTTACCGAAACAATTCTTTGCACATCTCGTTAAACAAGTAAGTGAAGCAGTTGCAGAAGGCAGAGATGTTATTAACTTAGGGCAAGGAAATCCAGATCAACCTACGCCAGCGCACATCATCAAAGCAATGCAAGAAGCAACTGCTAATCCACAAATGCATAAATATTCACCATTTCGTGGATTACCTGAACTAAAAGAAGCAGTCTCAGCTTTTTATAAGCGGGAATACGATGTAGACATTGACCCTGCTACAGAAGTATCCATTCTTTTTGGTGCAAAAGCTGGGCTCGTTGAATTACCTCTAGCTATTTTAAATCCCGGAGATACAATACTTCTCCCAGACCCAGGCTATCCAGATTATTTATCAGGCGTTACATTAGCAGATGTCCAATTTGAAACAATGCCTCTGTTAGCTGAAAATGATTTCCTTCCAGACTACAAAAAGCTTTCTGAAGATGTAAAAAAACGTGCTAAATTAATGTATTTAAACTATCCAAATAATCCAACAGGCGGGATTGCTACAAAAGAATTTTACGAAGAAACCGTCAAACTTGCAAAAGAAAATAATATAGCAGTGCTGCAGGATTTTGCTTATGGTGCGATTGGTTTTGAAGGAGAAAAACCAATTAGCTTCCTCCAAACCGAAGGCGCAAAAGAAGTCGGCATTGAAGTCTACACATTATCTAAAACTTATAATATGGCAGGTTGGCGTGTGGGTTTTGCAGTCGGCAATATACAAATTGTTGAGGCATTGAACCTTATACAAGATCATCTCTTTGTCAGCCTATTCCCTGCTATACAATTAGCGGCAGTTGAAGCATTAACAGGTGATCAAACTTACGTTGCGAAGCAAATAGAACTATACGAAAATCGACGAAACGCACTTATCAAAGCATGCAACGAAGCCGGTTGGTCTGTAACAGCACCAAAAGGATCATTCTTTGCATGGCTTCCTGTTCCAGAAGGTTTTACAAGTCAACAATTTGCTGATTTACTTTTAGAAAAAGCTGATGTGGCCGTCGCTGCAGGTAACGGCTTTGGAGAATACGGAGAAGGTTATATACGTGTAGGATTATTAGTAGATGAACAGCGACTAATTGAAGCCGTAAAGCGAGTTGAAAAATTAAATCTATTTAAAGAAACTTCTGGCTATATCCGCTCTGGAGCCGGTGGTGAACAAACATTACGACAAAAATGATGGTAATTACCATGAACAAAATGTGATTAAATAAGCAAAAGGTGTGGATAAAGTATTTTAAATACTTATCCACACCTTTCTGTTTTTAGAAGCTAACACAATTTATCTTATACAGATTTCAAGTTTTATGAAATAACCCCAAGCTCTTTCCCTACTTTTTCATAAATAGCTAGAGCTTCATCTAACATTTCCTTCGTATGGGCAGCAGTTGGCATATTACGTACGCGACCAGTGCCTTTTGGAACAGTTGGGAAGACGATTGCTTTTGCATAGACGCCTTCTTCGATTAGACGAGATGAGAATTGTTGTGTAAGTTTTTCATCACCGATAATACATGGTGTAATCGGTGTTTCAGAATGACCGATGTTAAAGCCAAGCTTTTTTAAGCCCGCTTTTAAGTAGTCCCCATTTTCCCAAAGCTTGTCACAAAGTTCTGTTGAATCGATTAACATTTGAACTGCACGAGTAATCGCAGCTACATCACCTGGTGGTAGAGCTGTTGAGAACAAGAATGGACGTGAACGAACTTTTAACCAGTCAATTAGGTTTTTCTTACCCGCTACATAACCACCAACAACGCCGATTGCTTTTGACAGTGTACCGATTTGAAAGTCGATTTCATTTTGTAAACCAAAATGTTTAACAGTACCTTTCCCTTTACCTGTTACACCTGAGCCATGTGCGTCATCCACATATGTAATAAGGTCGAATTCTTTCGCGATTTCTACTATTTCAGGAAGTTTTGCAATATCACCATCCATTGAGAAAACGCCATCCGTAATAACCATAACTTTATTGTAAAGACCTGATTCAGTTGCTTCTTTCGCTTTTTTGCGAAGATCTTCCATATCAGAGTGGTTGAATGCAATAATTTTCGCTTTTGATAGGCGACAACCATCAATGATTGAAGCATGATTTAATTGGTCAGATAAAATGGCATCATTTTTATCCATTACTGCGGAAATAGCTGCCATATTACAGTTAAAGCCAGATTGATATGAAATCGCAGCTTCAGTTCCTTTAAATTCTGCCAATTTTCCTTCTAATTTAACATGTAGATCTAGTGTACCGTTGATTGTACGAACAGCACCTGCACCTACGCCATAAATATCGATTGTTTTTTTAGCAATTTCTTTTAATTCAGGATTGGTTGCTAAACCAAGATAGTTATTTGAAGATAGGTTGATCAGTTTCTTACCACGTACTTGAATAACTGGACCATTGGCACCTTCGACTGGATCGATTTCATTGTATAAGCCTTGGTCACGAAGCTGTTGTAAATTGTCGTTAACGAATGTATTGAGTACGTTTGACAAGGTCATCATCCTTTCATGCGATTATACCGATATTGTAGCATATCCCTCTTTCGTTTTGTACTTCTGAAAAGAACCATTATAAAAAAATCATTTATATTCCTTTACAAAGAGACATTTAATGTACTACCTAAAAATACAGTTGTATTTTCAAAAAGAAGATTCATCCAAATCCTATGCTAATTTCCTGTTAAGAAAGGGCTGTCTAAAAAGTCTACTTTTAAAAAGCTTAAGGTAATATTAAAAGATGTGGTCTCTGACGCTCGCCTTCCGTGGGCAAGTCTTGAGCCGCTTCGTCGCGACTTCTGCAGACGGTCTCAAGCTGCTTGCTTTTGAGGCCACTGAAAAGTGTAGTAATACAAATCTTTATAGTATATATCTGCTATTGAATGAAGTGGAATTAGCTCCGCTTTCCGTGGGCGAACTGACATGCCTCCTCGCTCGCTGTGGGGGCTCGTCTAGCTCGTTTTCCCACAGGAGTCTCCGCTAATTCCACTTCAACTAAGATAGTCTCACAAGATTTTTATTATAAAAATCAAGCTATTTTTACTTTTTCAGTGCCCTCTTGCTTTTCCCTCAGGAGTCTCGCACCGCCGCCCACATTTCTTTCTATATGTACTGTAAAATCAAAAATAGATTATATATATTTCAACATAATCATAGAGGGGCTGATCCACTTATTGGACAGCCCCTTACCATCATTCATTTTTCTCCCAATGAATCATGCGATAGCCAATTCGAATATGCGTTTGAATTAACCTTGGCTGATTTACATTTTTCTCAATTTTTTTTCGGAGTGTAGCCATGAAGACACGCAAATTTGGTACATCAGTGTCGAGCGCGTCTCCCCAAACTTGTTTTAATAAATAGTTGTGAGTGAGCACTTTGCCCAGATTTTTACTTAACGTTTCTAAAAGCTTGTATTCATTTGGAGTAAGATGAATTTCTTCGTTATTAACAAACACAGTATTGGATAAATAGTCTATTGAGAGTGGTCCATTGGCAAATGTGGGTTGCTCTATTTCTATGCCTATATTAGCAACTGAACGTCTTAGTGCAACACGAATACGAGCAAGCAATTCATCCACACTAAATGGTTTTTCAACATAATCATCTGCTCCCATATCAAGCGCTTTAATCTTCTCGGTTTCTTCACCACGAGCACTGACGACAATAATTGGAATTTTCGACCAAGTACGGACTTTTAAGATAATGTCGATACCATCCATATCCGGTAAACCAAGGTCTAAAATGATGACATCTGGATGTATTGAAACAACTTCCTTTAATGCATCCATGCCCTTTGTAACAAGTTTATAATCGTAGTCGTGAAGCTCTAT
>DATMJF010000278.1:0-19970 GCA_035554455.1 Rummeliibacillus sp. | reverse complement strand
AATTCCAATCAGCTCGCCATATTTTGAGAATGGAAGAAATGAGATTAGAAAAGGAAGCAGCGATGAAAGATTAATAAGATTTTTTTTTATACAATGAAACCTTATGATGATGAATTCGTTTATATAGGGGTATCCATTAATATAGATTACGATTTTTAATGAATGTGTAACAAAATTGTTGCGTTTTTGTAAAAAAAGGATTATGATAAATTTTGTTTCTTTCATTTATAGAACTAAAATTGTAACGAAAGAAAGTAGGAGGATGTTAGGAATGAATCTCAAAAAACTACCTAAACATTCAATATTGGTGATCGCAATCGTCACCACTTGGATTAAGACATATATTACTTATCAAACAAGTTTTGATATGAAAATTGAAAATGCAATGCAACAATTCATATTAATCATCAATCCGCTTGCATTCTTGTTATTTATATATGGGATTTCGTTATTCTTCAAAACAGCAAAAGTAAGAAATCGCTATATGATTACAGTAAGTATTATTTTATCAATAGTCAATTATGGTAATGTTGCATTTTATAGATTCTTTAATGACTTTATAACACTACCAGTATTGTTCCAAACTAGTAATTTTAGTGATTTAGGAAACTCTGCAGGATCTTCTATGTATTGGACTGATATCTTCTATTTCACAGATGTCGTGTTGTTGATTTTAGCTGTTAAATTCTTGCCTGTTGCAAAAGAAGCAACAGTTGTGAAACTAAATATGCGTCGCACATACTTTGTGTTATCTTTTGCAATGCTATTTTTAAACTTAGGACTTGCAGAAACTGAAAGACCACAATTATTAACACGTAGTTTTGACCGTGAATTATTAGTAAAGAATATTGGTACTTACAACTATCAGTTATATGATATTTTCATTCAATCTAAATCACATGCCCAACGTGTTTTGGCCGATGGTAGTGAATTAACAGATGTAACAAACTACGTTAAATCTAACCAAGGTGAAAATAACAAAAAAACCTTTGGGGTTGCAAAAAAACGTAATGTAATTATCGTTTCACTTGAATCTACTCAAAACTTTGTGATTAACAATAAGGTTAATGGTCAAGAAATTACGCCGTTCCTTAATAAACTATCAAAAGATAAAGATACATTCTATTTTGATAATTTCTATCATCAAACAGGTTTAGGTAAGACATCTGATGCAGAGTTTATTATTGAAAACTCTTTATATGGTACAGGACGAGGAGCTGTATTCTTCACAAATAGTGGAAATACATTCGACTCTATGGCGGAAAAACTAAATGGTAATGGCTACTATACTTCTGTACTTCATGCAAATAATAAAAGTTTCTGGAACCGTGATATGATGTATCAAGCATTAAAGATCAAACATTTCTATGATGTAGATTCATACCATGTAACAGATGCGAACTCAGCTAACTGGGGTCTAAAAGATATTCCTTATATGGACCAATCAGTTAATATTATGAAAACAATGCCACAACCTTTCTATACACGAATGATTACATTATCTAATCACTTCCCGTTCACATCAGATCCGGAAGATCAATTTATCAAACCTTATACTTCTGATGATAATACTGTAAATCGTTACTTCCAAACTGAACGATATACAGATGAAGCGATTAAAGAATTGTTTACAGATCTAAAAAAAGCTGGTCTATATGATAACTCAATTATCGTTATGTATGGTGACCATTATGGCATTTCTGAAAACCACAACAAAGCAATGGCTCAATATTTAGGCAAAGATTCAATTACGCCATTTGACTCTGCTCAACTTCAAAAAGTACCATTCTTTATCCATATTCCACATTCTGGAGTTGGTAAACAAATGCATGAAGTTGCCGGCCAAATGGATGTACGACCAACAGTTTTACATTTACTTGGTGTTGATACGAAAAACGACTTGCAAATGGGTACTGACTTATTCTCTAAAGACCATAAGGATTTCGTAACATTCCGTGATGGTCGATTCGTAACAGATAAATTAGTTTATGCTGGTGAAGTATGTTACGATAAGAAAAATGGTGAAAAAACAGATTTATCAAAATGTCAACCTTACATTGATCAATCAAACAAAAAACTAGAATACTCTGATAAGATTATCAATGGTGACTTGCTTCGCTTCTATGATAACGAAACAGGGAAAGCAAAATAGTTAATTGTTATACAACTGACCACATGGCTTATAATAGCTTTGTGGTTTTTTGTTTATGAGCGGATACTTTTCATTTCGCTTGACATAAAATATTTTTGCTAAAATGATAGCTTTTTTGATAATTAATCGTATAATGGAATAGCCAGAAAGGATGTTGCAACTATGAAAAAAATTGCATATCTATTACTTATTTCTGCCGTTTTCCTTGTTGCATGCCAACAACACTTGAATTCGAAGAACGATCAGAAACTATCTGAAAAGAAAACAATAGAAACTGTAAAAACAATATCGAATGTTGTTCCTTATTCTTTAAAAACAGATGAGCTACATAGTGTTGTTGGATTCTTATCTGAAATTGAAGTTCTTTTTATTACACAGGATCAAAAAGGAGAACACTTAATTAGATACAATTTATTAACTGGGAAAAAGAAAACAATCTACTCCACAAATGACGACATCATACAAGCGTTCATCCATCCTAGTATGAAGCAAATACTTCTCCAAACAGCAAGTAACGAAAAAAAAGCAAAAGTCACGATACTTTCGGTTGAAGGGAAACCGTTACACCACTTTGAAGTTGCATCATCAGAGTTATCAATTGTATGGAATCCTAGTAATGTAGACTTATTAGCATTTGCGTCATTTAGTGATAACTTTTCTTATAAAAGTTATGTCTATGAAAGTAAAAAAGAGCAGCTACATGAATTTCAATCAGAAAATCCATTTTGGGTATGGTTAACAGATGATACTTTATGGATGAATAGAATGAGCAACAACCCTTTAAACGGTGGGACGTTGTCAAAAATTAACTGGAGAAAGAATAAAGAAACACCGTTATCCAATCATAATGTAGTTTATATGAATTGTTATAAACAATCTACATTAATTGTTTCAATGGATTTCAAACGTGAGGTGTTTCAGTACTTATTACAAAAGGGAACGCAAAAGCAAATGTGGGAAACACCTGCTGTTACGAATTTCTCACAATGGTTTGTACCTGAAGTGCAATGGTTAGATGATCAATCAATTATCGCATTATTACCGACAAAGAGTGGTAAAATAGATGAAGAAGAAAATCCATTTAAACTTGTACATGCCTCTATTCACGGTGTTCAACAAATAGATGAAATGAAAAAATATGAACCCATGGTCTGTTCTTCAAAAGGTAGTGTGTGTCTAACCGGTTATAACTATGAAAAAGTATTCACAACCAAGAAATTCAAGATAAAAGAATGGCTATTACTAAAAGGCTAAAAATAGCATTAAATATATAGTGCTTCATTTAAAAACTGAGAACCATCGATAATTGAAAACTTTTAGGTCAAACAAAAAAGGATATCCTAATAGAGGATATCCTTTCTTCTACCAATTTTCAATTAGTGATGAAGGCTTGGTGGGAAACCTTGATGTAGGACAGTCATTACTACGAACCATCCAAACACTGCGAATGCTGCGAAGTTAAAGATTATTCCAAGAATAGCTTTTTCTTTAAGAGCTTGCACAGTGCCAACTAGACCTAGGATTGCTACTAGGCCAAAAATAACCATTAATAAGTTCAATATAGACACTCCTTTCGACATCAGAAAATGAATGCCGTAAACATTATTCCTTCTCTATTGTAAAGCTATTTCCAGCGTTTGTCGAGAATAAAAAGTGACGGAAATTCGAACGTACTTGAAAATAATAACTAATTTATATGACAATACCTGACAGATTTCTATGTCATTAGTAAGATTCAAAAGTAGTAGCCAACTGTATTATTATCTATATAATGAAGAAGAGGTGATGAAAGTGTTGAATATTCGTACATATCCGCTTGGACCTGTTCAAGCTAATTGTTATTTGATAAGTAATTCGAATAAAGAGTGTTTAGTTATTGATCCTGGAGGTGAAGGTGACACACTTGTGCATCAAATAAGAGCACATAATTTAAAGCCAATTGCTATTTTATTAACACACGCTCATTTTGATCATATTGGTGCCGTAGATAATGTTAGAAATACGTTTAAAATACCAGTCTACTTGCATAAAAAGGAATCAAACTGGTTGCAAGAACCTATGAAGAATGGATCTGGACGTTATGCAGAAATTCCAAATATTCAAATTGAACCTGCTGACTACTTAATTGACCAAGAACAAAGACTAGAGCTTGCTAATTTTACATTTGACATTTTGTACACTCCAGGCCATTCACCTGGAAGTATTGCATTTGTATTTAAAGATGAAGGCTTTGCGATTGTTGGGGATACACTTTTTGAAGGCAGTATTGGACGCACTGATTTAGAAGGCGGGAACAGTAAACAACTATTAGAATCGATCCATGATAAGTTATTAACGCTTGATGAGGAAACAATTATATACCCTGGTCACGGGAATCCAACTAGGGTTGATATTGAAATGGAACAAAATCCATTTTTAAATGGATTCTAATGGAAAAGCACCTGAACTTACGTTTGGGTGCTTTTTTTATGTATTTGACTTACTGAGTTAAGACGAACGTCCTCCGCTTTTATAATATAGCCTCTGTTATATGATATCTTTGATTTTATTAATGTATTCTTACTTGAGCGAAAGGCGGCGACTCCTCGAAAATGCATTCGCATTTCCTACGTTCGATGTTAATTCAGTGATGTTCATTCATAGTCCGGCTCGCACGCGGAAAGCGTCCGCTTGAAGTGAAAACTGATAAAAAATATCAACAGTTGTTAAACAAAGCCAAAAAAAGAGGCTTTATAGGCCTCTTAAGTAGAAGATATTAATCTTCGTCTAGGGGATGTTTTCTCACCATATATAAATGGGAGGGATAAAGTTAAGCTACCAATATATAATATATGACCATTTACAGTATGTCAATAGTGAAAACTAAATAAAAGAAAAAAGACAGCCGATTGACTGTCTTTTTTAACTATTAATGTTCTAAACCTGGAACGTGAATGAATGTAGTATAGTACGTGAATCCAGCAAAGAATACTGTTAAGTAAGCACCGAAAATATACATATACATCCGTTCTGTAAGGTTTAAGAAGCCTAATAGAAGGAAAAATCCTGTGTTAGCTACGAATAATAGCGAAACCTCTTTCATACCACCTAAATAAAACATAACTGCGAAAATCCCTGTCCAGAAGCCAAGCACCTTATACATATTATCCATGTACGATTCCCTCCTTTTCGACGACACAATAATCTCATAATCATTATAAATGATTATAAGGATACATGTAAACCGCAAGATAAAAAGACTTTGTGACAATGCAGTGTAAAATATTCACAAAGACTTACCAGATATTATATTATACGTTAATTCTATAAGTACAGTAATCGCAACTATTTGTCATACTTTCGATTTGCACAAAATCCTTGATATCGAAAAGCGTTTCGAATTGACCTTTTAAGTATGATTCGTGTAAATCGCAAACAAGTGTTGAATGTTTTTGTATTTCATTATGATAGGGGCAATTATAAACTGCAAAAGAAATTGTGTTACCATCTGGCGTTTCTTTAATTAAAGGTACATAACCGATTAGTGATGCTGCTTCAGTAATCAATTCTAATTTTTCATCAAATGTAAGTTGAAGTCGATCTTTACCGTGACTTAAGACAAGTTTATCCATGTCTTCCGTACCTTTTTTATAACAAATTTTCTTGCCTACATTATTTGCTTCTTCACCAAATTCTGTTAGAATTTCAAGAGCCCATTCAAGTAATTCATCGTAATTTCTTTTTGGAAAAGATAATGTAACGCCTTTTTCTTCAGCTTTATATCTACGTCCAGGTCGTCCACCCTTACCAGTCTTTTCGTATTCCGAGCTGATTACTGCAATTTCAGTTAGTTTTGTTAAATGGAGTCGCGCTACATTAGGATGAATATGAAAGCGATCAGCAATATCTTGAACAGAAAAAGATTTCTTTTCCTGTAACATAAATTGATATATAGAGAATCTAGTTTCATCAGATAAAGTGCTTGTAACTTTTAGTGAATTTAACATGTAATCTCTTCACCTCCTATTTGAATACTATTATTATAAAGCAATAATTCAATTGTAGCAGTAGAAAAAAACTTTTCTTCAATTAAATGTGATTTTTTTGTGGAAATTTCATGGAATTTATCCAAATAAATGTAGTGTTGTTGTCTAATTAAGGGAAATAGCACTATGAGAATTAAGAAGAACAGGGGGAATATTATAAATAGTTAATTGAAATAAATCCTTTCATTTCCAATATGGACCATGTATAATATTTTTAACAAGTAAAGAGCGGTCATTACTTGTGTGGTTGAGAGGAGGTACAATGTCATTTACTGAAACGATTATCGAACAAAAATCGGTGCAACTATTACAAAAAGCTTTGCAATTTGGTGCATCAGATTTACATCTCATGCCTACAAATAATCAGTATGAAATTTATTATCGAAAGTTTGGTCAGCTAATATCGGCTGGTCACCTTCCCCTTGATATTGGAGATCGTATGATTTCCTATTTGAAATATTTATCCTCTTTAGACATAAGTGAAAAACGCAAACCCCAAAGTGGCTCATTCGAGCAAAAATTCAATGAACAACAAATTTCTTTTCGTGTTTCTACCTTACCTTCTGTTTTTTTAAGAGAAAGTCTAGTAATAAGATTAATGCTCCAAAATCGAACATTACCAATATCAGAATTAAGTGTATTTGTTGATTCTGCCAAACAATTAGTTCAACTTGTCGAACAGCCTCAAGGAATTTTATTTGTAACGGGTCCAACTGGTTGTGGCAAATCCACTACACTCTATTCTTTAATTCATCATCTTGCAACAAACTTTCAAAAACACATTATTTCTTTAGAAGATCCCGTGGAAAATAATCAATCACATTTGTTGCAAATACAAGTAAATGAAAGAGCTGGAGTAACTTATGCAGTTGGTTTAAAAGCAATATTAAGACACTCACCAGACGTCATTATGATTGGCGAAATAAGAGATAGGGAGACAGCGCAAATTGCAATTGAAGCAGTATTGACTGGACATTTAGTTGTTACGACTATTCATAGTAAAGATACAGTTGGTTGTTTATATCGATTATTAGATTTAGGTATTTCACTTGAGGAGTTAAAACAAACTGTATTAGGTGTCGTAGCACAACGTCTTGTTCAGTTAACATCAAATCAAAAAGCCTCAGCAGTATTTGAAATATTGTCAGAAAGTTATTTAGAAGAAGCATTTGAAGCAATAGAAAGAGGAAATGCATATAAACTTCCGTCTGAAAAAACGCTAGAAGGCCAAATAGCAAAGGGGGTAAGATTTAGTGCAATTACCCTTAATCCAAAAGAAAGATTGGATGGATAAGCTTTTTTTAAAGAGAAAAATTCAATTGAAAGAACCCGCACAGTTATTAAAAAAGATGAGTGTGTTGTTGGATGAAGGATATACATTTTCGGATTCTTTATTCATGCTTATGCCACATCATTTAAAAAGTAAGTCAGAAATGGAAGATGATATTTTAAATCAGTTGCGCAATGGGGCATCAATGACAGATGTATTAAATGTTTTGGGCTATCCTAAAATTTATCTAATGACAATTTTAGTCGCTGAGCAGCACGGTAAAACTGTACAAGCATTAAATACAGTTGCAAATCAGTTAGAAAAAAAGCTACAAAACAGGCAACGCCTAATTAAATTGATGACATACCCAATTTTCCTTTTCCTATTTTTAATTGTTTTATTTTTAGCCTTTAGAACATACTTCCTACCTAATATGTCTTTTATGATAAATAACCGTACATCAGAGGGGAATTTAGATTTAACATTGTCTGCCTTATTTTTGCATTTACCAGATTTGATTATAGTACTTGCTATTGGGCTATTGGGTATCTTAATTATCATCTGGCGTTGGCTGTGTAAAAAAACAATTGAAGAACAAATTCATTTTTTAATGAAAATACCACTTGTCAACCGACAATTTAAATTACAAATTACTAGGCAAATATCTTATGAATTAGGAGGTCTCATAGAAAGTGGTATGCCGATGCAAGAAGGACTCGATATTCTACAAAAGCAGGCGTTACAACCTTATTTAGCAAAGATTGCAGAAATAATTCAAAAAAGAATTGTCTATGGAGATTCACTTTCTACAGCTATAGAAAGAGAGAACTTTTTTTATAAAGGATTCTATGCACATGTTATTCATGGTGAACAAGGTGGGAATCTGGGACGCGAACTACAAATTTATAGCGAATTTCTTACTGATCGAACAGAAAACAATGTTCAAAGAGTATTGGCTCTTGTGCAACCTCTACTTTTTGCCATTATTGCACTTTGTATTTTAGGAGCATATCTTGCCATTTTACTACCTATGTACGAAATGTTGGAGCTTGTTTAAAAAGGAGAGGACTATGATTTTAAAACAAAACAATCAAAAAGGATTTACTTTAATCGAGATGTTAATTGTGTTGTTTATTATTTCAGTGCTGATTTTAATCGCCATTCCAAATGTAACAAAGCACTTCGCAACTGTTGATAAGAAGGGTTGCGATGCTTATGCCAAAATGGTACAAGGACAAGTAGAAGCTTATCGTATTGATGTAGGACAATATCCGACGTCGATTTCAGAATTAGAAAATAAAGAATATTTAAAAGCAAGTGATTCAAAAACATGTGAAGGGAAAACAATCACAATAACAGATGGAAAAGTTGACGTTTCAAACTAAATGTCATAGTAACAATCAGAAAGGTTTTACTCTTATCGAAATGCTACTTGTTTTGGCAATTACAATGTTCATTTGCACAATCGGTATTAGTGTGGGAAAGAAACAGTTAGATCGCCAAATAGAAAATCGTTTTATAGAACAATTAAAATTAGATATCGAGCTGGCACATGCGCTGTCATTTCGTTATCAAGGTGCTACAAGTCTATACGTATTCGATAAGATTGGAGAAATTCAAGTTTATGTACCTCAAATTAGTACGGTTAAACCAATTGTTGTTAGAAAATATCCAGAAAATATTTCATATCGGTATTACAGTACGTTAGATCATGTAATTTTCACGGAAAGACAAACGGTTAGTAGGGCAGGGACGATGACCTTTTCTATAAATGGAAGAAAAGTAGAGCTGATTGTATATCTAGGTGAAGGAAGGGTGAAAATTGTTCAATGAACGTGGGCACTCGTTGCCAGAATCATTATTGACACTTGTTATTTTGATCCTCATTTTTGGAACATTATTGCCATTCTATTATCATTTAGAGACATCGCTCTACAAAAAAAAGTTGAGTTTACATGCTGCAGAAGCGGCATTATATGCAGCAGGTAACATCAAAAAGCTTCAAAAATATGAAGGACAAATAACAATTGATGGCGTCACATATTACTGGGAGGGGGACGAGTTTCAAATTTGTATCCAATACTCAGGAATTCAAAAAGAAAGATTATGTGTCAATACAGATTCTTAAACAATAAAGATGAACGTGGGTTTACACTATTAGATGCATTATTACAGTTGATGATTTTAGTTTGTTTTGCTCATTTCTTTTTGTTGTTTTTTATTTGGTGTAGCCATAAAAACAATGGAATGTTTAATACTGATGAATTGCAATGGGAACTATTTTCTTTTCAATTGCAAAAAGAGTTAACCTATACAACAGATTTTTATCGTAGAACTTCATATCATATTCAGTACTCATCAACGAGAGGGAATTTAGGCGTAAAACAAGCGTCTGGGGAATTAAGAAGGGAAGAAGGTTATCAACCTTTACTATTTGGCGTTTCAATGGTCAACTTTGAATATTCCCACAATAGATTAAATACAACGGTAAAATTTATGAATGGTAAAGAAAGGAGTAGAGAATTTATTGTGCCGAATTCTAAAGAATGAGCAAGGCTTTATGCTTTTAACCGCTATGATTTTTTTGTTTTTTGTCACAAATCTAATGATGGCGGCGAGTCTTGCTTATGATTCACACTATCGAGCATATGATGCCTTGCAAATTGCTGCAATCGATCAAACAAAATTAGTATTAAATTCAATTCAGGGAGAAAGTGAGAATACAAATTGAAATCTAAAGTTTCTTATGCACTAATAGTAATCCGAAATGCCTTGCAAATGTTGACATAATGTTCTAATTTTCTTTTTATTTCTTCTCATCATTGAATGATTTATTGGAATCGACTAGTGTTCATGCTACTATTAATAAAAAGTGATATAAAGTTGTAAGGCAGTCGTAAGTCATAAGAAGGTGAGAAGATGAGAAAAGTTTATTTAGTAGGCTATATGGGCAGCGGGAAAAGTGCAATCGGTAGAAGACTTAGTTATTTTCTAAGAATGCCTTATTACGACATGGACAAAGAAATCGTGAGACGGGAAAAAATGACGATTCCAGAAATTTTCGAGCAAAAAGGAGAAGCATATTTTCGTAAAATAGAGACGGAATTTTTAAGAGATTTTCGTGATGAATTTTGTATTATTTCAACTGGTGGCGGAGTTGCGATGAATGCAGAAAATCGAAAAATTATGCGACAAACTGGATTAGTTTTATTTTTAGACGCAACATTTCCTGATATTTGGAAAAGAATCCATAAAGACAAAAATCGCCCTATTGTCCAACGCTCAACTAAACAAGAATTAGAAGATTTATTTTATCAGAGAAGAAAATATTATAAGAGTGCTGCGCATATTAATATCCGTACAGAAGGTCGCTCATTAAGACAGATTGTTGAGTATGCTGCATTCCAAGTTACAAGATTGAAAGGCGAATGATAATAAGGTGTATATATTGTATCGTTCGCTTTTAAAACATTTTTCGTAAAGTTATTGCAAGTTATCACTTTCAATGTTAGGATATAGTCAAGCAATCCTGTTATAGAACATTGAAATGGAAATAGTACCAAGATTATTCTTGGGCGGATGATTGTACGGGGAGAGAACGCTAGTGTAGCGTCGCCGAAGGAGCAAATAGTAAGTGCTATGAATCTCTCAGGCAAAAAGACTCGTACGGGACGCAACTCTGGAGAGTGCTACTTCAAGTAGCCACCAAAGAGGCCAGCCGTAATGGTTAAACTTTCAGGTGCAAGGACAGAGAAATCCTAAAATGGGATTTCTCTGTCCTTTTTTGTGAATTGATAATTAGGAGGAAGAAAAATGGCGACAGAATTAAAACATACACCATTATTTGATTCTTATGCAAAATATGGTGGTAAAACAATTGATTTTGGTGGTTGGGATTTACCCGTGCAGTTTTCCTCTATCAAGGCTGAACATGAAGCGGTTCGCACAAAAGCGGGTTTGTTTGATGTTTCGCATATGGGAGAAGTTTTCGTTGAAGGTTCAGAAAGTTTAGCGTATTTGCAAAACCTTGTAACGAACGATGTTTCAAAAGTAGCGATTAATCAAACACAATATACAACAATGTGTTATGAAAATGGTGGAGTTGTAGATGATTTACTAATCTATAGACTAGAAGAAAATAGATATTTACTAGTTGTAAATGCAGCGAATATAGAAAAAGACGTTGATTGGATGAAAAAACAAGCATTTGGTGACGTGAAGATTACGAATAGTTCAGATGAATTTGGACAATTAGCGCTTCAAGGGCCACTTGCAGAAGAAGTATTACAACAGCTAACAGATATAAATCTTCAAGAGATAAAGCCATTCCGCTTGAAACAACATGTCTCAATTAGTGGCTTTGATACCCTGGTATCTCGAACTGGGTATACAGGAGAAGATGGTTTTGAAATTTACGCATCTGAAGAAGCGGTCGTTGCTTTATGGGATCAAATTTTAAAAGCTGGTGAATCAAAAGGTGTAATTCCATGTGGTTTAGGTGCGCGTGATACATTGCGTTTTGAAGCATGCCTTCCTCTATATGGTCAAGAATTATCAAATACGATTTCACCTCTGGAAGCAGGTATTAACTTTGTCGTGAAACTTCAAAAAGAAGATTTCATTGGTAAAGCACCTTTACTTGATCAAAAAGAAAATGGTGTACCACGAAAAAGTATTGGTATAGAAATGATTGATAAAGGCATTCCTCGTCATGGTTATAGAGTTTTTAAAGGAGATGAGGAAATAGGTGAAGTGACAACAGGAACACAATCACCGCTTACAAAACGTAATATTGGATTAGCACTTGTGAAAAGTGAATTTGCTGAAGTTGGACAAGAATTAGAAATCGAAATTCGAAACCGCCGCTTAAAAGTGAAGACGGTAGAAACACCTTTTTATAAACGTCAAAAATAAAGAAAAGAAGAGAGGTATTATTGCAATGAAACATCGGTATTTACCAATGACTGAGCAAGATCAGCAAGAAATGTTAAAGGTGATTGGCGTTTCATCTGTTGATGAATTATTCGCAGACATCCCAGAAAAAGTTCGATTTAAAGGTGATTACAAGATCAAGCCTGCTAAATCAGAATCAACGTTATTAAAAGAGTTGGCACAACTTGCAAAGCAAAATGCAAATAGTGATGAATATGTATCCTTCTTAGGAGCAGGTGTATATGACCACTACAAACCGGTTATAGTTGACCATGTCATTTCTCGATCAGAGTTTTACACTGCGTATACTCCATATCAACCTGAGATTTCTCAAGGTGAATTACAAGCTATCTTTGAATTTCAAACAATGATTGCTGAACTTACTGGAATGGATCTTGCAAACTCTTCCATGTATGATGGTGGCACTGCACTTGCAGAAGCAGGAATGTTAGCTGCAGGTCAGACACGTCGGAAAAAACTTTTAGTTTCAGAAGCCGTACACCCAATCGCACAAGATGTTGTGAAAACATATGCATATGGTCAATCTATTGAAGTAGTATTTGTTCCATTAAAAGATGGGGTCACTGACTTAGAAGCTCTTGAAAGATTAATAGACAATGACACTGCAGGCGTTATGGTGCAATATCCTAATTTCTATGGTCAAATTGAAAATGTTCAAGCGATTTCAGATGCAATACATGCAGTAAAAGGATTATCCATTATTTCAGCAAATCCATTATCATTAGCAATCCTTACACCTCCAGGTAAATTGGGTGCTGATATTACGGTTGGAGATGCTCAACCTTTTGGTATTCCTGAAAGTTTTGGCGGTCCTCACTGTGGCTATTTTGCAACAACAACGAAATTAATGCGTAAAGTACCGGGTCGTTTAATTGGTGAAACAGTAGATGAAGAGGGTAGACGTGGTTATGTACTTACATTGCAAGCACGTGAGCAACATATTCGCCGTGAAAAAGCTACTTCGAATATTTGTTCAAACCAAGCATTAAATGCTTTAGCTGCTTCTGTTGCCATGACTGCGCTAGGTAAAAAAGGCGTTCAAGAAATGGCAAAACAAAATATTTTAAAAACACACTATGCTAAAGAAGCTTTTAAACGTGCAGGGTTTGAAGTTCCTTTCCAAGGAGCACATTTCAATGAAATCGTTGTAAAAGTAAATGGTTCTGTAGAAGATTTAAATGATGCTCTATTTGAAAAAGGAATAATTGGTGGATTTGATTTAGGGAAAGTAAGTCCTAACTATGAAAATCACGTACTGATCGCGGTTACTGAACAACGTTCAATAGAAGAAATCGATGCACTCGTGCAAGAAATGGGGGCTCAACATGCATAAGGAAAATCAACCACTTGTATTTGAATTATCTAAAGAAGGTCGTGTAGGCTATAGCTTACCAGATTTAGATGTACCCGAATTAGAACTATCAAGTATTTTACCATCTGAATTTATTCGTGTGGAAGAAGCAGAATTACCAGAGCTTTCTGAATTGGATATTATGCGTCACTATACAGCCCTATCTCGCCGCAATCATGGTGTAGATTCTGGATTTTATCCATTAGGTTCTTGTACGATGAAATATAATCCGAAAATCAATGAATCTGTGGCACGTTTCTCAGGGTTCGCCAACATTCATCCTTTGCAAGATGAAAAAACAGTTCAAGGTGCACTTGAATTAATGTATGATTTACAACAACATTTGATCGAAATTACTGGTATGGATGAAGTAACGCTTCAACCAGCTGCTGGTGCTCATGGAGAATGGACAGCGTTAATGATGATTCGTGCATTCCATGAAGCAAACGGTGAACATGAACGGACAAAAGTGATTGTTCCTGACTCTGCGCATGGTACAAATCCGGCATCTGCTTCCGTTGCAGGTTTTGAAATAATTACAGTTAAATCTGATGAAAATGGTTTAGTTGACTTAGAAGACTTACGCAGTGTCGTAGGTTCAGATACGGCTGCTTTAATGTTAACAAACCCAAATACATTGGGCTTATTCGAAGAACATATTCTTGAAATTGCTGAAATCATTCATAGTGTTGGCGGTAAAGTATACTATGATGGTGCAAACTTAAATGCGGTTATGTCAAAAGCGCGTCCGGGAGACATGGGCTTTGACTGCGTACATTTAAACTTACACAAAACATTCACAGGTCCTCATGGCGGTGGTGGTCCTGGTTCTGGCCCAGTTGGAGTAAAAGCGGATTTGATTCCGTACTTACCAAAGCCAGTACTTGTAAAAACTGAACAAGGCTATCATTTCGATTATAATCGTCCACAATCTATTGGTCGTGTGAAACCTTACTTTGGTAACTTTGGTATTAATGTGCGTGCATACACTTACATTCGTTCAATGGGACCAGACGGCTTAAAAGCTGTAACAGAAAATGCTGTTTTAAACGCAAATTACATGATGCGCCGTCTACAACCATATTATGAATTGCCATATGATCGCCATTGCAAACATGAATTTGTATTAAGTGGTAGTCGTCAGAAAAAACTAGGTGTCCGTACACTGGATATTGCGAAGAGACTGTTAGACTTTGGCTATCATCCACCAACAACTTACTTCCCATTAAATGTGGAAGAAGGGTTAATGATTGAACCAACGGAAACGGAATCTAAAGAAACATTAGATGCTTTCTGCGATGCAATGATTCAAATCGCCAAGGAAGCAGAAGAAACACCAGAAATCGTGCAAGAAGCACCTCATACGACTGTTATAAGCCGTCTAGATGAAACACGTGCAGCACGTCATCCAGTATTGAAATACCAAAAATCATCAGATCTTGTTGAAGCATAATAGATTTAACAAGAATGATTCTGATTTTCTAACAATTTCATAACAAAATAAAACGCACTGCAATCCAATTTGGATTTGCGGTGCGTTTTCATTTTGTATTATTATACGAATTTATTTAGATTTAAGACTATGCATAGATTTATTTATACATGAACAAAGCTGATATGATCAAATATGGTCAGATATTAACATCGATAATATGTGTGAAATAAGTGACTGTTTTTAATAAGTTTTGTTTATCAACTGGGGTGGTAGAAATTGCTCCCACCTGCGACAAGCAAGAAAGCCTTCTCACTCACTACGTTCGCTCCGGGATCTATCTTACTAGTTTTTTGAGGACACTGAAAAAGTAAAAATAGCTTGATTTTATGATAAAAATCTTGTGTGATCATCTTAGTTGAAGTGGAATTAGCGAAGACTCCTGTGGGAAAACGAGCTAGACGAGACCCCACAGCGAAAATTCTTTTTGCGTTGAAGCAAAAAGAATTTTCTGCGACGAAGCTAGCGAAGCGATGCAGGAGCACAATGTTTTCACATGCGAGGAGGCTCGTCAGTTCGCCCACGGAAAGCGTAGCTAATTCCACTTCATTCAATAGCAGATATCTACTATAAATATTTGTACACTTTTCAGTAATCTTCTTGTTTTTTTCGCAGGAGTCTTGCAATTCTTACCCACTTTTATATCAAGTTCAGAAAATGAAATCCTTAAATTATTTTATTGATTATAAACGGTTTTAGGAAAAAGTGATGGTGACTGTCCCTTATACTCCTGTCAAAAAACGGCTACTGAAATCCCGCAAGTGTGTTAGAGAAAATTTTTTTCAAATCAAGCGTATTATATTCGTGATTTTTTAATAGAAAAGCATTTATAAAATTGATTCGGACTAATCTGTTAATTAATAATATCTTTTTATTTTTTGAATTAACGGCAAATTGTTTGGAGTTTCTTCCTATTATATATGTTCAGGAAATGATGTGGGAAATAAATTGTTCATGCTCTTTCTAAAATTCGATTAGGAAAAATTTTTTGCAAAAAAAGAAAGCCATTTCGTAATTGAAACGACTTTCCTTAATTAGAAGAAACTATTTTACTTTAATTTTACCGTGCCAGTTTTTGTAACCGCCTTCTAATTGATAAAGTTCATTATAGCCTTTTTTCTTTAAGAATAGAGCAGCACGTGCACTACGACCAGCATTTTGGCAGTATAAGTATACTGGTTTATCTGGACGAAGCTCATGGTATCGGTTACGAATTTGGGTTGTAGGTAAGTTACGTGCACCTAAAATATGTCCACCTTCAAATTCTTTTAATTCACGAACATCGATTAATTGTGCTTTACGATACCCTTTTTTAAATTCTTCTTCATTTAAAGTTGTAACTGCTTTTTTTAAGCGTAATGCGTTAATAAGTGCGTAAATAATAATTACGCCTAGGATGATTAATATTGTATATAACCAGCTCAAGATGACTTACCCCTTTCTATCTATAAATAATATTATAAAAGAAGAACTAGCGATAGTCCAATGACTTTGATAAAATAGAAAAGTTGATATAAAAGGGGGAAAATAAAATGAAAACAAAATGGTATTTTATTAATTCAGGACCTTGTAGCCCAGCTTATAATATGGCTCTAGATGAAGCGTTACTACATTGGCATAGCAAAGGCCTTATCCCACCAGTTATTCGTTTTTACGAATGGAATCCTGCGACACTCTCAATTGGTTATTTTCAACGAGCACAAAAAGATATTGATTTCGATCAATTACATAAATTGAATTTAGGATTTGTAAGACGCCCAACAGGTGGACGAGCAGTTTTGCATGAACATGAACTAACATATAGTGTTATCGTTTCAGAAGACTATCCTAAAATGCCTAAGACAATCACAGAAGCCTATCGAGTGATCAGTGAAGGGTTATTGTTAGGCTTTCGTAATTTAGGTCTAGACGCGATTTTTTCTGTGCCTGATTCGGAAGAAAAAAGAGATATTTTGAAAAAGCCAAAAAGTGCAGTTTGTTTTGATACACCAAGTTGGTATGAACTTGTCGTAGAAGGTAAAAAAGTTGCGGGTAGTGCACAAACTAGACAAGAGGGAGTAATTTTACAACATGGATCAATTTTAATAGATTTAGATGATGAAAAATTGATCTCTCTTTTCAAATTTCCATCAGAGGCATCAAAAGATCGTATGCGCAAACATTTACCACAAAAAGCGATTGCAATTAATCAACTAGCAAAACGTAAAGTAGATGTCGAAGCATGTACGAAAGCTTTTCACAAAGGTTTTGAAGATGCTCTAGATATTGAATTAGTACCTTATGAATTGACAAAAGAGCAACAAGATTTTGTTGAAAATCTTGCAAAAACTCGTTATGAAACGGATGAATGGAATTTCAGAAAATAATAGGTTTTTAGGCTTATTTTTTGTGAAGAAAAAACCGAAAATACCTATGAATCGCGATATAACAACGTTTTTTTCTAAAAAAGCTCTATTTGCTTTTATAATCAATATATAGTATTGTATTTAATTGTATAAATACTATATATTGTGTTTGGCTATATAAAATAGGGAGGCGGATGGTATGGTACTTGCATCGCAGCATCATAATCAGACAATCGACATTGAACAACTAAACAAAGACATTCAACAATTTCCTCAAGTTCATCCAATCACAGAGGACATGCATTTAACGCACAAAGGTGTTTCTCGACTTGTGATGATCGACCGTTATTCTTTCAAAGATACTGAAAAGAAAACGTTAAAAGTTGGGGATTTTGTTGTTTTAACAGTAAAAGCAGATCCTAAGTTTCCTGCTCGTGGACTTGGCTATATCGTTTCAATCGATGAAGCAAAAAAAAGAGCAAAAATTCTAATTGAAGATGACTATCGTAGTGCAATCGATGATCCAGAAGAACTATCAGAAGGAATCGTTACTCGCTCACTAGATGTCATTGAAAAGCCTCTAGAAGTTTTTTACGAACAAATAGCAAAACGTAATGCAACGGGCTTAGCATCAGTCGAAAAGACAGAAGAAAAACGTAAAGAATGGTATCAAAAGTTTTATAACCAACTTGTAGGTTTAAACTTCATCCCAGCTGGCCGTGTAATCTACGGAGCGGGATCAGGTACTGATGTTACGTACTTCAACTGTTACGTTATGCCATTTGTGGCAGATTCACGTGAAGGAATAAGTGATCACCGCAAACAAGTAATGGAAATTATGAGTCGCGGTGGTGGTGTTGGTACAAACGGTTCAACATTACGACCTCGTAATACATTAGCACGTGGTGTAAACGGCAAATCATCTGGTTCTGTCTCATGGCTCGATGATATTGCGAAATTGACACATCTCGTGGAGCAAGGTGGATCACGTCGCGGAGCACAAATGATTATGCTATCATGTTGGCATCCTGACATTTTTGAATTTATTATTTCTAAAATGCAAAATCCTCGTATTTTACGATTTTTAATCGAAAACACAACGGATGAAGAAATTAAACGCTTAGCAAAAGAAAAACTAAATTTCAAACCTTTAACAGAGCAAGAAAAAGCGATGTATCAAGGTATTATCAATTATAAATCTATTCCTGGTTTCGGTGGATTCAATGAAGCCATCTTCAAAGATGCCGAAACAAAATTACGAGATGGTGGTACCTATAGCGTAAACAATCCTGAATTCTTAACAGGTGCTAATATTTCTGTAACGTTGACAAACGATTTCATGGAAGCAGTTGAAAGCGATGCAGAATTTGATTTGCGTTTCCCATCTGTTGAAACTTACGATGCAAAAGAGATGGCAATCTATAACGATGAATGGCATGAATGTGGCGATGTTCGTGAATGGGAAGAAAAGGGACATGCTGTAAGCTCATATCGTAAAATCAAAGCATTTGAGCTTTGGAATTTGATCAATATTTGCGCTACTTACTCAGCTGAACCAGGTATTTTCTTCATTGACAATGCCAATGAAATGACAAATGCTAAAAGTTACGGGCAAAAAGTTGTTGCTACAAATCCATGCGGTGAACAACCATTAGCCCCATATTCAGTCTGTAATTTAGCTGCAGTTAACTTAGCTCAATTTGCACAAAAAGATACAAAAACTGTTGACTTTGAAGCCCTAAAAGAAACAGTTCGTGTAGGTGTAAGAATGCAAGATAATGTAATTGATGCAACACCTTACTTCTTAGAAGATAACCGTGTTCAAGCTTTAGGCGAACGTCGTGTCGGTCTTGGAGTTATGGGGTTATCAGATCTACTAATCTACTGCGAAAAAGAATATGGTTCAGAAGAAGGTAATATTTTAGTAGATGAAATCTTCGAAACAATCGCAGTTACTGCATATGAAGCATCTACAGAGCTTGCAAAAGAACGTGGTAGCTTCCCGTTCTTGGTCGGTAAAAACGAAGAAGAAACTGCGGAACTTCGCAAACGTTTCGCAGAAACAGGCTATATGAAGAAAATGCCAGAACATATTCGTCAAGCTGTTGTAGAAGGCGGTATCCGCAACTCACACTTATTAACGGTAGCTCCAACTGGCTCAACAGGAACAATGGTTGGTGTTTCTACGGGGTTAGAACCATACTTCTCATTTACTTACTACCGTAGTGGTCGTCTAGGTAAATTCATCGAAGTAAAAGCTGATATTGTTCAAGAATATTTAGCGGCACATCCTGAAGCTGATGAAGAAAACTTACCAGAATGGTTTGTCACTGCAATGGAATTAGCTCCTGAAGCACATGCAGACGTACAATGTATCATTCA
>DATMJF010000277.1:0-3738 GCA_035554455.1 Rummeliibacillus sp. | reverse complement strand
AGTAACGCAAAATAAAAATTACTAATAGGAGATGTTAAATGATGAAGAAATTGATAAGTATTATTTTGCTAGTATCACTAGCTGTACTAATTACAGGATGTAATGGGAAAGAACAAACTACTGATGAGAATGGTAAGAAATTAGATAATCTTAGTATCATGTTAGATTGGTATCCAAACGCAGTGCATTCTGCTATTTACGTGGCACAAGAAAAAGGATATTTCAAAGATGAAGGCTTAAATGTAAAAATTGAAATGCCCGCTGATACAAATGATCCTTTAAAACTTGCTGCTACTGGAAAAGTGGATTTAGCGATTAGTTATCAAAAACAAGCCATTCTATCAAAATCAGAAGGGATTCCAATCGTTTCAGTTGCAGCACTTGTTAGACATTCATTAGATACTCTAATGGTCAAAAAATCATCTGGCATTAAAACGCCTAAGGATTTAGAAGGAAAAAATGTAGGTTATTCATCAAGTGAAATAAGCGAAGAGACTGTAAAAGCAATGGTTGAGGCTGATGGTGGCGATTTTAGTAAAGTTAAAATGACGGATGTAGGCTGGGATTTAATTCCTGCCATTGCTACAGATCGTGTAGATGCCATTACAGGTGGGTATATCAATCACGAATATGTTCTGTTAAACAAAGAAGGCTACGATATGCATGCAATCAAAGATAGTGATTATGGTGTACCAGACAATTACGAATTAGTACTTGTTACAGGTCAAAAAACCTTAGATCAAAAAAGAGATGCAATCAAAAGATTTTGGAAAGCAGTCACAAAAGGTCAAGAAACAGTTAAGCAAAATCCAAAAGAAGGTCTACAAATTTTACTCGATCATGAAAATGATAGTTTCCCTTTAAAGAAGGATGTGGAAACTAAAAGTCTAGAAATCCTACTGCCTCTAATGGAGGAAAAAGGAATACCATTCGGCTATCAGGAAAAAGAAAGTTGGGAAAAAGCATCGCAATGGCTATATAAAAAAGGTGTTATAAAGAAACAAGTGAAACCAGATGAAGTGATGGACAATATTGTTTCTAAATAGGAAAAGGGGTGTTTATTAAGATGCGTGAAATGAATAAAACGAAAAAGCTTACCTATACAGCGATTATCGCAGCGATTACAACAATTTCTAGTAGTGTAATTTATATTCCTTTAGGCTTCGTAAAGATATTCCCTATCCAACATTTCGCCAATGTTTTATCAGCAGTACTGCTCGGACCTTGGTACGCTGTATTGCAGGCATTTATTTCCTCTACACTTAGAATTATGATGGGTACAGGAACAGTATTTGCCTATCCTGGTAGTATGATTGGCGCACTACTCGCGTCCATCCTATATACAAAAACAAAAAGAATAGAGCTTGCTGGATTAGGTGAAGTCTTCGGTACTGGGGTCTTAGGTGCCATGACCACTTATCCAATTGCTGTTTTGTTTTTAGGTCAAGAAGCAACACTATTTGGCTTAGTTCCTGCTTTTGCAATTAGTTCATTTACAGGTGCACTTATGGGATATGGTTTATTGAAAGTATTAAGTAGAAATCATGCACTTAGCAATATTTTCAACTAATTATATAAGTCTTTCAGATTTGTTCTATATTACGAATCTATTCATAAAATGAACGTAAACAAGGTGATTCTACCTTTTTAAATTTTAAAAAAAGGAGATAAGAGATTATGTTTACTGTTCATTTTTTGGATAATAAAGAAATTGTTTTAAGTCAGCTTCTAAAAAGTATTCCATCGCTCAATGAAGAGCTAAAAATTAAAGGTCGTAAAGGTAAAATTGTCAATGTGGTTAAATTGGATGATAACAAGTTTCAAATTCATTTGATATTTGAAAAAAAGAAGAAAAATACATTTATATCAAATGAAGTTGATAAGAAAAGAAAATAGTTTTCACCTATTCGAAATGCCGAGAATGATTTTCTCGGTATTTTTTTATTTCTATTTCAATTAGTAAATATAAATTTACTAATTACAATTAATTTAGTTGATTTTATATAATTTTAGTAATATATTTATTACTAAATAGCAGGAGTTGATATTAATAATGAACGAAGAAATCGCGAAAGAATATATTGCTTTGATCCCCAACTTATTTGGAAGTTTTAGCGAATTGAACAAGGAAGTCGTTGAGCTAACACATATGCAAAATCATGTAATCGAGTTTTTGTATATGCAGCAAAGAGCTTTGAACCTTAAAGAAATTAGTGCTGGTTTAGATATTGTAAAGCAACAACTCACGAATATCATTAGTGAGTTAGAAACTAATGGCTATTTGATTAAGGTACCCGACATGCAAGATAAACGTGCAGTCCTCATATCACTTACACCGGCAGGCAAAGAAATTCAAGAGAAAAAATGGGTACAGATTTATCAAAAGTTCGCCACAAATCTAAGCAAATTAAATGATGAAGAAAAACTAGATTTAAACTTTGCGCTTCACAAAGTAAACGTACTATTGAAAAAAGTGGAGGAATAAAAACATGAATCAAAGAATGCGCATTTCAATTATTGGGATTGGTGTAATTATCGGAGTTGTTTTTGGTTTAATCTATCATGATATGTCCAAATGTCTAATCACTGGCATTGTAGTGGCTTCAGTCATTACTGTTATGTTGAGTCAACAAGCGAAAAAGGCATCCAGCAGAGAAAGTTGAATAGTAGTACTCTTGAAATAAAGGTTTTTGGAAATATTTGTCGAATGAATAACTATAAACAAAAGCAACAATATCTGTAATTCAGCTAAAGGTTGTTTATACAACTGGAGGGATGGATGATATGATTCAAATTCTTATAGATAGGATAAAGTTACTTCACAATATAACTACAATAGAAAAACTTTCTAAAGGGTACTCGTCAGATAGGAAATATCTCATTGTTGATCATGAACAAACAAAATATCTATTAAGAATTGGTAATAGTGAACAGTACGAAAGAAAAAAGATAGAGTCTCAAATTTTATACGATATGCAAAAGTATAATGTTCAAGCTCCTCTACCAATTGATATTGGTTTATTTGAAGATTTGGGCATTTGTTATTACATACTTTCTTATATTGAGGGTGAAGATGCAAAAGAGGCAATGCCCTCCCTATCAGAGCAAGAACAGTATGAAATTGGTCTAGAAGCAGGTAAAGACTTATCAAGAATTCATTTACACCATGCTCCTACTAATATAAAACATTGGTATGAAAGAGCCATGCAAAAACATTATAGATATCTAGATGAATATAAAAAATGTGGCATAAAAATCAATCATGCAGATAAAGTGATGAATTTTATAGAAGATAATGCAAACATTTTAAAAACTCGACCGAATCGTTTTCAACATGATGACTTTCATCTAGAAAATATAATTTTGAAAGATAAAAAGTATGCTGGCGTAATTGATTTTAATAATTATGATTGGGGGGACCCACTTCACGACTTTGTAAAAGTAGCTATGTTTACAAGAGAAGAAAGTATTCCTTATTCTGTAGGACAAATTCATGGATACTTCAATCATAATATTCCTGATGAATTCTGGAGGCTATTTTCAATCTACGTTGCAATGGTTATCTTTTCTAGTGTCGTCTGGTCAATAAAAAACTCCCCAAAACAACTCGATCAAATGTTAGAACGTATAGATGTAGTTTTGGAAGACCATAAAAACTTTGAGCTCTTAAAACCAACTTGGTATATATGATATTGATTCAATTACAAAACTAATAAAAATAGGGCCCTTCAAAAGTTA
>DATMJF010000276.1:0-5761 GCA_035554455.1 Rummeliibacillus sp. | reverse complement strand
TCATTGAAAAACCATACATCATCATCTTCGATAAAGAAAGTTACACCTTCATGTTTTGCTATGACAGAAGGATTCATAGGCTCATCTTTACTCATGCCAAGTGAATATCCTTCATGGAAAGGGTTAGAGCCTCCATATCGTGCATAAAAGCGAATTGTGTCACCTGGTTGTACTTCCATTTCATCTGAAAACCATTGTAAAGCTTGATTAGTTATCACAATTTGCATGTGAACACTCCTTTAACTATAACCAAGTTATTTTTGGCTCGGTACCATGTTTAATGCGTGAAATATTTGTTCGATGACGATAGAATATAAAGACTACAATAATCGTTATGATGATTAAGAGCAAATACTCTTTTTCTAAAATAGCATAGATTAGGGCATAAATGAAAGCAACAACTGCTGCAAACATGGAAGCTAGACTTACCATTTTGTATACTTTTAAGCAAAGTAGAAATGCTACGACTAATAAAATAAATATTGGCCAATGATAACCAAGCAAAATACCTGCTGAAGTTGCCACTGCTTTGCCTCCTCGAAAGCCGGCAAAGATTGGATACATATGGCCGAATACTGCTACGACGCCTGCAATAAGTGGATGCACACCACTATTCGAAAAGACAGCAAGTGTCGGTAAAAGAGTGGCTACTGTACCTTTTAAAATATCCATAATGGTTACAACTGCTCCAGCTTTTTTACCAAGTACTCGAAATGTGTTTGTTGCACCCAAATTGCCACTACCGTGCTTTCGGATATCTGTTTTATAAAATATTTGGCCAATCCATAGCCCTGAAGGAATCGATCCAATTAAATAGGCTAAAACCAAAACAAAAATCATATCCATAAAAAACTCCCTCTTACTTTTAGTAGTTGGTACTATTATATTGTACTAATAGTTTATCATGAATTCAGTAGAATACACAATTAGCAACTTTATTCGCTTTTAATCATATTCTTATTTTCCTTTCAATTCAACGTTTGATACAATAAATGCTGTATGTATATAAAATGCAAGAAGTTGACAGTTCCAATGATTGTGTTTAATATGAATAAAAGTAGAACGGGTGTTTGTATTTAGGGGGAATTTTTTTGACAAGTAAACAGACAATCACGTCTTACAATGAAGATGATATTCAAGTATTAGAAGGATTAGAAGCCGTTAGAAAACGTCCAGGAATGTATATTGGTTCAACAGATGGTAGAGGTTTACATCACCTCGTTTATGAAATAGTAGACAATGCTGTTGATGAAGTATTAGCTGGATTCGGATCTCAAATCATTGTAAAGATTCATGCTGATCAAAGTATTAGCGTACGTGACTATGGACGAGGTATGCCTACAGGTATGCACAAAACAGGTAAACCAACTCCAGAAGTAATTTTCACCATACTACATGCAGGTGGGAAATTTGGACAAGGTGGCTACAAAACAAGTGGTGGTTTACATGGTGTTGGTGCATCAGTAGTAAATGCACTATCAACATGGTTAGAAGTTGTTATTCATCGTGATGGGGATAAGTATCGAATGCGTTTCGAAAATGGTGGAAAACCCGTGACCACTTTAGAGAAAATAGGCAAAACAAAAGAAACAGGTACATTTATCCACTTCAAACCAGATGAAACAATCTTTTCTACTACAAAATATAATTTTGACACATTAGCAGAACGCTTACGTGAATCTGCATTTTTGCTTAAAAACTTAAAAATCGAGTTAATTGAAGAAGCGACAGAACGTCATGAAGTTTATCATTATGAAAACGGGATTGAAGCGTTTGTAGAATATTTGAATGAGGAAAAAGATGTTCTTCACCCTGTTAAATACGTGGAAGGAACACAAGATGAAATTGAAGTGGAATTTGCTTTCCAATTCAATGATGGCTATTCTGAAACAATTTTATCATTCGTCAATAACGTCCGAACTCGTGATGGTGGTACCCATGAAACAGGTGCAAAAGCTGCGATGACACGCGTTTTTAATGACTATGCTCGTAAAATTGGACTGTTAAAAGAAAAAGATAAAAACTTAGACGGCTCTGATATCCGAGAAGGTCTTGCAGCGATTATTTCTGTTCGTATACCTGAACATTTATTACAATTTGAAGGGCAAACGAAAGGAAAACTAGGTACCTCTGAAGCCAGAAGTTCAGTTGATGGGGTAGTTTCGCAGCAATTGATGTATATCTTGGAAGAAAATGCTGAACTTAGTGCATCGCTTGTGCGAAAAGCTATTCGAGCACAACAAGTTCGAGAAGCAGCACGTAAAGCAAGAGAAGATGCACGAAATGGTAAAAAATCTAAAAAACAAAGCACCATTTTATCTGGTAAGTTGACACCGGCTCAATCAAAAAATGCTGCAAAAAATGAATTATATCTAGTCGAAGGTGATTCTGCTGGTGGTTCTGCTAAACAAGGGCGCGACCGTACTTTCCAAGCGATTTTGCCACTTCGAGGTAAAGTGATCAATACAGAAAAAGCAAAATTGCAAGATATTATGAAAAACGAAGAAATTTCAACTATTATTCATGCAGTTGGTGCAGGCGTTGGTTCTGATTTTAATGTTGAAGATGCGGCGTATGATAAAGTCATTATCATGACGGATGCTGATACCGATGGGGCACATATTCAAGTGTTGTTGTTAACATTCTTCTTCCGATATATGAGACCACTTGTAGAAGCGGGAAAAGTGTATATTGCGCTACCACCACTTTATAAAGTCTCAAAAGGTACAGGTCGTAAAGAAGTCTTAGAATATGCTTGGACTGAAAAAGATCTTCAACAAGCGATTAAAAAAATCGGTAAAGGCTATATTTTACAACGTTATAAAGGTCTTGGTGAAATGAATGCCGAACAACTTTGGGAAACGACGATGAATCCAGAAACACGTACTTTGGTACGCGTTAAAATCAATGATGTAGAACGCGCAGAAAAAGGTGTTGCTACTTTGATGGGGGACAAGGTTGAACCACGTCGTAAATGGATTGAATCACATGTTGATTTCGGACTTGAGGAAGACAATAACATTTTAGAAAGTGAATTTATACAACAAGAGGAGGAAGAGCTTAAATGACACAATCAGAGAGATATCAAGACTTGCCTTTAGAAGAAGTCATTGGTGATCGTTTTGGTCGATATAGTAAATATATTATTCAAGACCGTGCTCTTCCAGATGCAAGAGATGGACTTAAGCCAGTACAAAGACGTATTTTATATGCGATGTTCATGGAAGGAAACACACATGATAAACAATTCCGTAAATCTGCAAAAACAGTAGGGAATGTAATTGGTAACTATCATCCGCATGGTGATAGTTCTGTTTATGAAGCAATGGTACGTATGAGTCAAGACTGGAAGGCACGCCATATGCTTATTGAAATGCATGGTAACAATGGTTCAGTAGATGGTGATCCACCAGCAGCGATGCGTTACACAGAAGCACGTTTATCTACAATTTCCGCTGAAATGCTTCGTGATATTCAAAAAGAAACAGTCGATTTAGTACCAAACTTTGATGACCAAGATATGGAACCTACTGTGTTACCTTCACGCTTTCCAAACTTACTTGTAAATGGTTCAACGGGGATTTCTGCAGGTTATGCTACAGATATTCCGCCTCATAATTTAGCAGAAGTATTAGAGGCCGTTCTTATGCGTATGAAGAACCCAAAAGCTACGATAGAAGAGTTAATGACGGTAATTAAAGGCCCAGATTTCCCTACTGGTGGTATTATTCAAGGAATCGAAGGCATAAAAAAAGCTTATGAAACAGGTAGAGGCAAAATTATCGTTCGTGCAAAAGCAGAAATCGAACAGGTAAAAGGTGCAAAAGAGCAAATTGTCATCACAGAAATTCCATTCGAAGTAAATAAGGCTAATCTTGTTAAGAAAATGGACGAAATGCGCCTAGAAAAGCGCTTAGAAGGAATTGCAGAAGTGCGAGATGAATCCGATCGCACAGGCTTAAGAATTGTCATTGAACTAAAGAAAGATATTAGTGGCGAACCTATTTTGAAATATTTGTTAAAAAATACAGACCTACAAGTCACATATAATTTCAATATGATTGCAATTTATAATCGTCGTCCTACGATGATGAGCTTGCCACTTCTTTTAGATGCCTACATAGCACATCAAAAGGAAGTTGTCATTAGACGTTCTCGATTTGATTTAAAAAAGGCGAAAGATCGTTTACATATTGTTGAAGGATTGATGAAGGCTTTATCTATTTTAGACGAAGTCATTGCAACGATTCGTGCTTCAAAAGATAAAAAAGATGCGAAAAACAATTTACAACAAAAATTTGCCTTTACGGAAATACAAGCCGAAGCGATCGTTTCATTACAGCTATATCGATTAACAAATACGGATATTACAGAATTACGTGATGAACAAGCAGAGCTTGAAAAGAAAATAGTAGAATTAGAAAGCATTTTAGATAGTGATGCAAATTTAATAAAAGTATTACAAAAAGAATTACAAGATGTGAAAAAACGTTTTGCTGAGCCAAGACGCTCTTTAATTCAAGACGAAATTGAAGACATCAAAGTAGATATGGAAGTATTAATTCCAAGTGAAGATGTAGTTGTTACGGTTACAAAAGATGGCTATATCAAACGAACAAGTATTCGTTCATACAATGCGTCAAATGGCAAGGATTTTGAAATGAAAGAATCCGATCATTTATTGTATGAATCGAATCTTAATACACAGCAGCATGTATTATTATTCACAGATAAGGGCCACTATATTTTCCAACCAGTGCATGAGTTACCAGACATCCGCTGGAAAGACTTAGGGCAACATATTTCAAGTATTGTGCCGTTGGATTCTGATGAAAATATAATTAATGCTTGTGGAGTAACTGATTTTAATGAAAATAAATATGTTTTAACAATTACAAAAAATGGTCAAATCAAACGTACTGCTTTAGCTGAGTTCCTTGTACAACGATATACAAAACCATTAAAAATGATGAATATTAAAAAAGATGATGTCGTTATTTTTGCAGATATTGTGGAACCAACAATTGAAGTATTGCTAACATCTTATTGCAGTTATTCAATACGTTTTAAATTAGATGAAGTACAAGATACAGGTATTAAAACTGCTGGTGTAAAAGCAATGAATCTAAAAGATGACGACTACATTCAAGCTGCCAATGCAATTCCAGAACATCATAAAGGGAAAGTAATGGTTGTCACACATCGTGGAGCAGTGAAGAAAATGGCCTTAGATGAAGTGGAAACTGGAAACCGTGCTCTGCGCGGCGTGCTTACGCTTCATGAATTGAAGAAAAATCCACATCGTATTTTTGATGTCGTTTATGTAGAAAAAGGTGAAGGTATTCAAATCACCACTGAAAAGGGCGTAACAGAAGAATTACGAGAAGATCAATATCGATTAGCGGATCGATTCTCTAATGGTTCCTATGCAGTTGATGTAGATACAGATGGTGCTATTGTCTATGTGCAAAAACTTCCAGCAATTGAAAATTAATTTAATTAATTAGGTAGTCTAAATATTTGATTTACGATACAATAATAACATTACAAAACTAGAAAGGAACTGGAAGCTGTTCCTTTCTTTTTGGAGGTGAAGATATGTGGAAAAATCAGAATGTTTGGATAATACTTTCAGGTGAACTAATAGCGGGGTTAGGTTTGTGGGCTGGAATAATTGGTAATCTGGAGTTTATGCAAGAAAGGGTACCATCAGACTTTATGAAATCACTCATTCTAGCTACTGGATTACTAGCTGGGATAT
>DATMJF010000275.1:0-10097 GCA_035554455.1 Rummeliibacillus sp. | reverse complement strand
TTACATCTCACGATTAGAGAATCAAAGGATGTTCTTTTTATAACTAAATCCTGAGTAAAGGAGCACTTCTGAAAATTAAAAAAGGTGTCTTGAAAGTGATTGTACACTTTTAAGACACCCCTATGGATACGCCTTAGAATGTATCTGTATGTTATAGATACATTCTTCTAAGCTCATAAGAAAAATTATTCAGTTTTTGCGTCGTTCAATTGGTCAAACTGAATTCCTGTAATATGTACATTCACTTCTTTTGTAGTGTGAGATGTCATATTAGCAATCGCTTCTCGGATTTGAGTTTGAACTTGTTTTGCTACTTTCGCGACAGATACACCATATTGCACGAAGCAATAGACATCCACGATTAAGCCTTCTTCAGTCCATTCTGTTTTAATCCCTTTACCATGAACTTTTTTACCGAATTTTTCTACAACGCCTGTAGCAAAATTACCTCTAGTTTTAGAGACACCTTCCACTTCTGTTGTAGCAATTCCCGCAATAACTTCAATGACTTCAGGTGCAACCTCAATCTTACCTAATTTATCCTTACCAGAAGGAGTATTTTGAGGTAGTGATTGTACGACTTTTTCAGCCATAGAGTTCGCCCCTTTCTCGTGTTATGAATTCATAACGTCATTTTCTTCAAGGAATTTTGTATTGAATTTCCCTGATTTAAATACTTCATGATCCATTAATTTTTCATGGAAAGGAATTGTTGTATGAATGCCAGGTCCTTCAACAATAAATTCACCTAAAGCGCGTTTCATTTTAGCGATTGCTTCTTCACGAGTATCAGCATGTACAATTAATTTTGCTACCATTGAATCATAATATGGCGGAATTGCATAGCCTGGGTACATCGCTGAATCAATACGCACACCAATACCACCAGGAGCTAAATAGCTTTCAACTTTACCTGGTGATGGCATAAAGTTTTTAGATGGATTTTCTGCATTGATACGACATTCAATCGCCCAACCATTTACTTTCACATCTTCTTGTTTATACACCAATTTTTCACCAGATGCAATTTTCAACTGTTCGCGAACTAGGTCAATACCTGTGATGGCTTCTGTTACTGGGTGTTCTACTTGGATACGAGTGTTCATTTCCATGAAGTAGAATTTATCTTCTTTATAGTCATAGATAAACTCAACAGTACCAGCACCACGATAGCCACAAGCGACTGCTGCTTTAACAGCTGCGTCACCCATTTCAGCTCGACGTTCTTCAGATAGTGCTGGAGATGGAGCTTCTTCTACTAGTTTTTGCATACGACGTTGAACTGTACAGTCACGTTCACCTAAATGGATAGTATGACCATAGCTATCAGCTAACACTTGAATTTCACAGTGACGGAAATCTTCGATGAATTTTTCTAAGTATACGCCTGGATTACCAAAAGCCGCTGCTGCTTCTTTTTGAGTAATTTGAACGCCTTTAATCAAATCCTCTTTATCACGCGCAACGCGGATCCCTTTACCACCACCGCCGGCAGTAGCTTTAATAATAACTGGGTATCCGATTTCTTTTGCCACTTCAACAGCTTCATGTTCATCTGCCACAAGACCTTTTGAACCTGGAACTGTTGGAACGCCAGCTGCAATCATTGTGTCTTTTGCGATATCTTTAATACCCATGATTTTAATCGCATCAGAAGTTGGTCCAATAAAAGTAATGCCAGCATCTTCACAAGCCTCTGCAAAGCTAGCGTTCTCTGCAAGGAAACCGTATCCAGGGTGAATACCATCACAACCTGTTTTTTCAGCCACTGTTAGAATTCTATCAATTTTCAAATAACTATCACTAGAAAATTTAGAACCAATACAGTATGCTTCGTCCGCAAGTTGTACATGAAGTGCTTCACGATCTGCTTCTGAATATACAGCAACAGATTGAATATCTAATTCTTTACATGCTCGAATAATGCGTACCGCGATTTCTCCACGGTTTGCGATCAATACTTTTTTCATTGCACACGGCCTCCCTTAGTTTTCTTTCACTAGGAATAAAGGTTGACCGTATTCCACTAATTCGCCGTCTTTAACAAGAACTTCGACGATTTCACCTTTTACTTCAGCTTCAATTTCATTAAATAATTTCATCGCTTCAACGATACAAACGATTGATTCTTCGCCCACTTTGTCCCCTACTTGAACGAATGCTGGAGATTCAGGATTTGGTGATTGATAGAATGTACCTACCATAGGTGAAACGATTTTGTGTAAAGATGCATCCTCAGCAACTTCAACTTTTGGTGCAGGTGTTGTAGCTTTTTCTGCAACTGGTGTCGCTGGTGCTTTAGGAGCTTCAACAACAGGAGCCGCTGGTGCTGTAACCGCTTTAACAACTTGCGCTGGAGCTTCAGCTACAACTGTTGTTGCACTATTCTTTTTAATTTTCACTTTTGTGTCATCTACTTCGTACACGAACTCATCGATTGAAGAAGAATCTACTAATTTTATGATTTCGCGAATTTCTTGAATTTTCAACATACATTACTCCCCTTACTTGTGTGTAGTATAATACATTTACTATTTTATCTCGTTTATTATATTTTTTAAACACTTATTTATAAATAAACATTTTTCAAGAAAATTCGCTCAAATATCAGTTAATTGTTTCAGATTGGAAGTCCACTACAATTGCCCCAGAGTTATCAAGCTCTTTTTTTACCGTATAAATGATCTCATTTGCCTTTGCTTTTGACAATTCATTTGCCTGTACTGTAACACGAATTCGATCGTCTTCAGCTTTTACAAATGCATCTGGATATCCTAAAGTTTTGATTATCATTTCTAACATAGCTTCGTTTGATTCATTTTTTGTAATGGCATCAATTTGATTGAATGCTTCATTTTTTTCTTCAGCTGTGTATTGTGAGGAACCGATTTTTTTATTTAATGTATCTTTTAATTGACTACGTTGATTTTGTAATTCCATTCGCATTTCTTCAAATAGATGACTTTCTGTTGTCACTGGCGTTGTTTTACCTGTTTTACTAGCAATATCACTAATTTTTGTATCTTTTAAAGCGTTATCACTAAAAATTGCTAGTCCATTAAATGGTGTCACAGGATTTGATAAATAATATACCGAAATAACCGCAGCTAAACTTAGTAATGTTAAAAACCATACTGCTTTCTTTTTTACTCTCAAGTTGAATCCTCCTTTTTTTCCATTGGTCGTACCACAATTCGATGGGTTGGTATTTCTAGCACACTTGATAAAACTGTAACGAGATCATTTTTTACTGTTATTGAATCAGCTCCTTCTGCCACGACTAAAACGCCCGTCACTTTTTGTTGTTTGCTTTCAGCATTTTGTTGCCAACTAAAATATTGGCTTAATGATGATTCATCAGCTTTCGTTTCTGGTGTTGGCTGATCATAATAGAAATAAATCATCACTTTTCCTACGCCCTCAATTGAACTAAGAATAGATGTTAATCCTTGATATTGTTCTGTATTGTTAGTGGAAGTTATCGCATCATCTTTCGTTCCTTTTGATAGGCTAAAAAAACCACTAACTAAAAGTAGTACAATGATGATTCCTGCGATGAGATACTGCGACTTTTTAAAATGTAGTGCTTTTCCAAGAACATCTCCTCCTTCAATACATTAACAACTAGTTCATCTTATGAATCTATTGTATTCAATATGCAAAACAATCTATAAAAAGAAATAGTTAATGCAATATAGTGCTATGACCATTCTTAAAAGTTGAGTTGATTCTTCCTCATAATCTTTCGGCATGATTAAAAGTAATATTTTGCCGATTATACTGTAAGCTAACAAGCCAAATAAAAAGCTTGTCACTACGTCCCTCCCTTTCCTATTTGCATTTGTATCATTAGTAGCACCATCATAATAGTAAAGAAATAGGCGAATGCAATTAAAAACGAAACAGCACAGAGGACAAAGAGAGTTTTACTAATATCTTCGATTAATCCATTTACTTTACTATCTGTAAAAGGTTCTAATACAGCTGATAGAAAACGATAGCTAAAACCTAATATTAAAATATTTATTGTAGGTAGGATTGTTACACTCCAAACACTGATTAATAACCCAGTACTAGTTGTTACTAATGCGGTTGAGGAATACTTTTTGAAAGTATTAAGAGATTCAGTAACTAACGAGCCAATAATCGGGATATTCTGTTGTATTAACCTTTTAATAGGTTCAGATATATCTGCTGAATAAGAGCCAATAATGACACCATTTGCGGCAAGTAACATCGCATAAACAACAACTGAAGCTGAAACAATACTAAGAACAGACATCCGCAAAAAATCCGCCATTTTAGCAAAGGATAACTCTGGCAACATCCTCGTAATAAAATCAAATACAAAAGAAGCTATTAACATAGGAATAAGAAATTTTGAAACCACTACTAAAATGGTTTGCAAAAACAATAAAAAAACGGGACTAATCGCCAATACTGAAAATAGTCCCGAACCAAGAAGTAATGATGAAGTTAATAATGGTGACAGTACAACATAGATATGCATCAGTTGATCTGTAATATCTTGCATTTGAAGAAATGCATCAAATACAGGGCGAATGGTAACCACGATCACTACGATTAAAAAGAAAAACCTTGTCCACTCTTTCATCGTTGGAATCAGCCAATTGATACAAAGAAATAGAAATGCATATAGAAAAAAAGAACGTAGTGCAAAAAGTTGCTCTTTAAATGGCCCTAAAAAGAAAGTAGTCAGTTGTTCGATACTTACAACCTCCTATGGTACTAATAGCTTTTCCCATTGCTTTAAAAGCTGACCTAACTCGTCCAACCATAGTGTTACAATCCAAATTTTAATCGCAAGATGACTAATAAAAGCAATGCTTTCATAATCATTTTCTTCTAATAAATAAGAAACTATGATTGAACACAAGTAAAGCAAGGAACTACCTAATATTAATGGCAGATATGGCAAATCAAATAAATAAAACGTTCGTAATTTTTGCCAAAATGGTAGAACAACTCGCATCATTAGGAAACTACATAATATGAAAAAAAACACGATTGAAAATAAGCGATGTAACGCCGGAGACGCCATTTGTATTCCCACCAAAAGCAGGAGTGATAGTAATATATAGAATAGGAATATCATCTATGACGTCATCAGCCATTGGAAAAATGTAATAATTTCATCAAAGAAGAGACGCAAGAATCGAAGTAATTCGATTGTTATATATAGATATGCAATGAAATTTAGGAAAAAGGAAAACTCTTTTTTACCTGTTTGTTCAAAGAAAATATGCAATAATCCTAAGACAAGTCCAATCCCAGCAATACGAAGCAAATCTTGAAGTTCCGAAGTCGCCCCTCCTTTCTCTTCAATTTATGTATGGCACACGGAAATATGCAAAAAAATAGTGTGATCGAGACTGTTGACAAACACTTTTCAATTAGTAATGAAAAATTAGTGAATATTCGTTTTTGTATAAAGCTGTGTTAATGAATACTGTTGATACTGTTGATATTTTTATCCAAAGTGCCAGCACGAGAAGCGCACAAATCGCATGAGCATTCTTGCGTTGTCTTATACGTTTAAAAGCGGAGCACGCGCGTGGAGCTTTATCTGGCCCGAAAAGCGGACGCGTGGAGCTTGGACACGGTTCGTTCTCGCGCAACACGAGCGGCATGCTGGTACAATGACTATTCCTTTCAAATATCAACAATCAAATTTAATAGCACATTATAAAAAAAAAAAAAAATAGTGCTACGCAATTTTGCATAGCACTGTTTAGAAAAAATGAATTATTTAATTATGCACGTGAAACGTATGAACTATCAGAAGTGTTGATGATTAATTTGTCACCTTGGTTAACAAAGAATGGTACGTTTACGACTAAACCAGTTTCCATAGTGGCTGGTTTAGAACCACCTGAAGCAGTATCACCTTTGATACCTGGTTCAGTTTCTGCTACTTCAAGTTCAACTGTATTTGGAAGATCGATACCAAGGATTTCACCTTCGTACATCATGATAAATACTTCCATATTTTCAAGTAAGAATTTTAATTCATATTCTAATTGTTCTTGAGTAAGTTCGATTTGTTCGTAAGATTCCATATCCATAAATGCATATGCATCACCTGATACGTATAAATATTGCATTTTACGAGTATCGATTTGTGCTTTTTCAACTTTTTCACCAGCACGGAAAGTTTTTTCTGCAACGTTTCCATTACGTAGATTACGTAATTTTGAACGTACGAAAGCAGCCCCTTTACCTGGTTTTACGTGTTGGAATTCGATAACTCGGAATAGGTTACCATCTACTAGGATTGTTAAACCTGTTTTAAAATCGTTTACTGAAATCATTTCTAAATATCCTCCAATATTAAATTATAAGATGATTAATTCTTTTGGGGCATGAGTTAATTTTTCATTGCCAGTCGCTGTAATTAGCGTATCATCTTCAATTCGTACTCCACCAATACCTGGTAGATAAATACCTGGTTCACATGTTACAACCATTCCAGGCTCTAATACTACATTTGAACGATGTGATAATCCAGGACCTTCATGTACTTCTAAACCAATCCCATGACCAGTAGAATGACCAAATGCATCACCATAGCCATGTTCTTTAATATAATCGCGTGTAACTGCATCCGCTTCAATCCCCGTCATACCTGGTTTGAATTTTTCAAGTCCAAGTAATTGAGCTTCTAAAACAATTTTATAAATTTCTTTTAGTTGATCAGAAGGTTCACCAACAGCAACTGTACGAGTTGTATCAGAGATATAACCATTGTATAAAGCACCATAGTCTAAAGTGACTAAATCACCTTTTTCAATAATTTTATCAGTTGCAACGCCATGTGGCAATGCAGAACGCAATCCAGAAGCAACAATGGTGTCAAATGAAGAAGATGTTGCACCAAGCTTTCTCATGAAGAATTCCATTTCATTGGAAACTTCGAGTTCTGTTTTTCCTGGTTTGATAAATTGAATAATATGTTCGAATGTGGCATCCACAATCTCACAAGCAACCTTAATAATTTTAATCTCTTCTGGTGTCTTAATCAAGCGAATATTTTCAATCAGTCCTGATACAGCTACTAATTCTGCATTGATTAACTTAGAATATACTTCATACATTGCGTAGCTTACTGTATCTTTTTCAAAACCAAGCGATTTTATACCCATCACTTTTACTTGATTTGCGATTTCTTCCATTATAGTTCCCTTATTTTCAACAATACGGTAACCATTACTTTTTACTTGTGCATTTGCTTGTTCTGTATAACGGAAATCTGTTATAAACACCACATCGTTTTGTGAGACGATGGCAACACCTGTTGTTCCAGTAAAGCCAGTCATGTAGCGACGATTATAATCATTCGTGATTAATAGGGCATCTAAATTTTGTGATTGAAGTGCTGTACGTAATTTTTCTAGTTTTCCCATAGTTATCATTCCCCTCTTTCAGCTTCTAAAAACATTCTTAATGCTGCCTGATAACCGAATGTACCAAGTCCTGTTATTTGTCCTACACAAACGGGAGCAAGGTAAGAATGATGTCTGAATTCCTCACGCTTATGTACATTTGAAATATGAATCTCTACAACCGGTACCTGTACACCTGCAATAGCATCTCTAAGAGCAACACTTGTATGTGTATATGCGCCAGGATTAAATATAATCCCACTCACACCCGAATCTTCAGCCTCATAAATCCAATCAATCAGTTGCCCTTCATAATTGGATTGTTTACATTCAATTTCGGCATCGTACTCAGCAGCTAAACTTTTGAGCTTGGATTCAATATCTTGCAAGGTCTCAGAACCATAAATGGTAGGCTCTCTTTTACCCAGACGATTCAAATTAGGTCCATTTAAGCATAAATACTTCATCCATTTTCCTCCCCAATCTATAATATCCTTATTTTAGCACATTACTAGAATTGGGCAACTTATTTCGGGAAACTAAATTTCTTACTTTGGCATGATAAGATGCCGTTTCGAATATCCATAAAAGATGGATTGCAATTATGACAGCTAAGGGTATTGAGAATTTGTGTATATAGACTGTTTTTTGAACAGACCATTCAATTCCCCAAACAATAATCACTGCAACAACTAACGACATAACATCCATCCGAATCTTCTTTAACAATTCTGCCAAAGCAAATAAAATAGAAGCTACAGCAAGTAATAATACCCATAGCATAAACCACTTAACCAATACATGTGAATCAGTAAATACATGATATTTTTTTGTCCATCCAAGCGGTGAAAATTTCATAAACGAAAAAGTTTTTAATATTTTTAATGAAAGAATAAATGTAATGGAACTACAAAATATAGTCCAGAAAAACACTTGTAATCTCAATTGAACCCCTCCTTAGTCAAAAGGATAGACAAAATACAATAATAATATGCTTTTCCTAGAGCTTTGGTAAATTTTTTAGTACAATGAAAACAGTCTTAATTCATCTAAAGAGAGCGGTGTTGGTATTGAAAAATCAACCTAACCTTCCTGTATACGGAGGACAAGCTTTGGTTGAAGGTGTCATGATGGGGAGTAAAGAACATACTGTATCTGCCATTCGCCGTAACGACAACTCAATCGAATATTTTTATGTAGAGAGAAAGAAAAATCCAAAACTCCAAAAACTAAAGAAGATTCCTTTTGTGCGTGGAATCATTGCTCTAATCGAATCAGCAGCAAATGGTTCTCAGCATTTGCAATTTGCAGGTGAAAGATATGGGATAGAACCTGGAGAAGAAAAAACAGAGGAAAAAACAGAAGGTTCAAAATTGGAGATGTGGCTTGGTGTTGCCGCAGTCGGTGTCATATCTTTTATCTTTGGTAAATTCCTCTTCACATTAATCCCAGTCTTTCTAGCACAACTTTTTCATACTTGGTTACCAGGTAAAACTGCACAAATTTTACTAGAAAGCTGTTTTAAATTAATTTTATTATTAAGCTACATATATATTGTATCTCTAACACCACTTATTAAACGGGTCTTTCAATATCACGGATCAGAACATAAAGTGATCAATTGCTTTGAAAATGAACTACCATTAACTGTCGAAAATGTACAAGCACAATCTCGCTTACACTATCGGTGTGGTAGTAGCTTTATGTTATTTACAGTGTTCGTTGGTATGTTTATTTATTTCTTAGTTCCAGCAGATCCATTTTGGCTTCGTATTGTAGACCGTATTTTGTTAATCCCCGTTGTTCTTGGGGTTGCTTTTGAGGTTTTACAAGCAACGAACGCATGCCGTAATATTCCAGTCTTACGCTACTTAGGTTATCCTGGCTTATGGCTTCAGCTGTTGACAACAAAAGAACCAAAAGATGATCAAGTAGAAGTTGCAATTGCTTCATTTAATAAATTATTAGAAATTGAAAAAGACCCTTCAAAAATTCCAGGACAAGCAGTCTAATATCTCTATGCATGTCTACCTTCATGAACTGTTTCTATTTTTAATGTAAAAATGCAAGGCACCCAATCAGGGGACCTTGCATTTTTGGGTTCTATACTATTTGTTGTAGTGTTCACAGAATCTAGCAAAAAGCTGTAGAAAAGTGGAGTTGAATACCCCCGACACTCCTGTACCTGAAGCAATCGCTTTCGGTACAAATAAGATTTGCCGGAAAAGCTGGCAGCCAAGACCCCGCAGACATAGAACCTTATCTTTTACGATTACGCAATTTTTGAATCACTTTTATTCCAATAAATCCCACAAGCCAAAAAACGAAATAATAGATTGTAAAACTCCAATATGATTTATCTAATAACGTGTACAATACAATAGCATACGCTATGTATGAAACGATTAGAGCGATAAATGGATTAATCTTATTTAATGCACATGAAATCCCTTGTACTAAAAATGTTAATGGGAAGATAATCGTTAGCCCTAATATGAAGATAGATTTATTTACATCTCCTTCACCAAAGGCCTTAAACATTGATAATACCGTTAAAGTAAGCATTGTAAAAGCTGGGAATACTATACCGGCAATTTTACTATACATATAATCACTCCTTGCAGTTCCTTCTATTTTATCATGAAAAGGATTACAAAAAGTCATAATATCAAAAGTTAATCCTTATCCATAAAT
>DATMJF010000274.1:0-4654 GCA_035554455.1 Rummeliibacillus sp. | reverse complement strand
TCGTCATAGAGTTTTGAGAAGGAATAACAGACGAAGCAGACTGCTGCGTGTTTTGCGGCTCCATTTGAGCCATTAACTCCGCTTTCGCTTGCTGATATCCTTTTTCAAATCCTTTCTGTTTTCCTCCTCCTACCAAAGCATTAATTTCATGCTGTTCATTAATTTTGGCTCTGGCTGCGTTTCTATTGCCGGTAATACAGGTTGTTCAGAATTTTGAACTTCGTTCACAAATTTACTCCTCAAGACTATTAACCCCATCACGGTGAGCCGATTTTGACAGATCGTACTGTTCCAGTTTTAGCCTGTTTGGTTCAGGTTACCGACTTAAGGCAGTCGTCGCCGCATTCAAATATTACTATTTCTTATTACCCATTTCAAGTATTTTTTAATATTAATAGTTAATAATATTATTTTTTAATAAAAATATATTATTTTTTCTATGGAATCATCTGTGCCTGAGGCTCAGACTGTGACGCAATTTCTGCCTCATTAGTATTTGTTGGCACAATAGGGTTTGAATTTATTAAATTTGTAGCACTGTCAACCATTTGCTTTGCAATCTGGCTATCAGCAGCTTTATTTGATATCCCCAGTTTTATTCCATGCACCATTCTTTCTGTATCGTCCCTTTCAGCCTGTAAAGCTATTTTTGCTTTTGCATCAGATGTTTTTGCCAATGCCTCAAGCCTTCTAGTGGCAGAATCATTAGCTTTTATTGAAAGATTTGCTTTTTCATTTTGATCTTTTGAAACAATTTTTGCGTGCTCAAGCGCCAATTTTTGCTGAACTGGTGAAGGAGGCGGGGGCTGATTTTGCATCTGAGCCTTTTGTGATTCCATTTGCTTAACTTCTTCGTCGGCTAACGCCTTAATTTGGTCTGCGCCTTTGATCGTAAGATTATCGGCAATTATGGCGAGACCTTTAGGGTTATTAATCAGTTGAGCCATACCAGGTAGAGCATTTGAAATCTCCACGAGCGTTTGTAGTGATCTATTTTGTTGAACTTCAAAATTTACACCAGCCGTAACCATAATTTTTAAATCCGCAGAGTTAAAATTCATTCGTGGAGATGAAGGGTCATTCGCATTAATTACGACATGCTCCTTTTTATCTTCATTTGTCAAAACAGGAATAGATCGTGGAGTAACAAGATATTTCGGTATTAAATCAAGAACGATTTCAGCAGCTTGCTGCAAAGAAGCAAGGTAATTTACGACAAAAGGCATTGCCGCTGCATTTGATTGTGTTGCACCCTCAACAATTGCAACGCCTGACAATTGATTTTTATTAAGACCTAAAGCAGCGTCATATGACCCTAATGCGGCTTGTATAGTTTGTTCTGCGCTCATGTATGTGGTCATTATTTCAGGAGGCAAAGGAACTTTTTGAACCTCTTCTGGAGGGTTATATTGTCTGCTACCGTCATCGCTATATTGCTTATAAATATAATTGCTTGCGCTTTGAACATCTGTATATGCGTCTTCATATTGTTGAGGGATTGACTCAAGCGCAACCTTCATTTTATGTTCGACAAGCGTCTCAATATGATTTGCAATCGTTTGGCCAGCCAAGTTTTTAAGCTTTTGAGCCCCTACTGCGTTATGGACGTAAGATCGACTCAATTGCTCAATAGTTGCGCCGTCACTATCTCTTCTGATAGTTACAGAATTTCCATCTACAAATACCAAAGGAAGCTGAGAAAAATCAGTTTCTACGCACTCCAAAACTTGTGTTGCAATAATTTGATAACGATTTATTTTAGGGATATCAGTCCATCGTTTATTTACCGGCATAGGTGGCTGTGCAATATCATTATTTTTGACATATATTTCAATCATTTCTTCATATTCTGCTTTTGTAAGACAAATTCCGCCAGGAAGTTCATAGAGCATTACTCTTTTGCTTGTTTTTTCATAGTAATTGCAAAGCATGATGATATTTTTTCTATTACTTTTGAATCCCCATTTAAAACCTTCAAGAGACCCTTTATAGCAACCATCCAAAACAATATCATCTCCATACATAGCACGAAATTGTTCTTCTGTTATCGGTATTATTTCAAAACAATACGAACCGTCCCCTTTGTGTGTTTTTTGTGCTGCGGGGTCAAATCCACATAATAAAGGGTCAAATACTCGATCAAGACAGATTTTCTGTTTAAAGCTTTTAGGATGCTCATATTCTGTCCATACCTTCATTACGCTAAACCCACCGCTTAATTGGTCTTTATAAATATCATTAGCGCGTAATCCTGTAATAATATGTCTCATATATCCTTGAACAACTTTTATGGTTAGCTCTGGAGGAACTGAAACAGTTGGCTCTGGACGAACTGTTACGCCAGGGACTTGCTTGGAAAACTCTCCCAATAATCGACTAATAAATGTTTCAATAACATTAAATTCAATTATTGGCCTATCAAGCTCTTCTAATGCCGCACGCTGCTCATCCGTTATCGTTGTATTAAATACAAAATTTCGCATTTTGTTAAAATATTCTCTGTTTTTCTTAAAATACATATAAGAATCACTGATATTTTTTTTAATTCTTCCTAATTGATCTTGATGAATTTTTGCTACAGTAGCCATAAAATTTACTCCTAATTAATGAACTCTTGCCCTTGCTTTGGCATGCTTAATACGAGCTTGCGCCTGTTTAAATCTATCAATTTGAGAATCTTGTATTACGCTGGTTTTTGAAAATCCTGCAATCACATTTCTGATTAACCCCATATCAACAGCGTCATACGCTGTATCTGCTATATCGTCGTGCCGATGCGTATTGTTTGCGGTTATTTTTGCCATGTGATCAATGCACATATCTATATGCCTTGCGCCTTTAGTAAAACTTATCTGTTTTTTGGCAATATATGGCTGTATTGAAATAAATCTGTCTGCTTTTGAACCAGAGGATGCGTTACGAGGTATATCAATAACTTTAACGCCTTGTATTTCATTTAATTGCGATATCAAAGTTACGCCAGTAGATTTCTTTTCTATTCCGACAACTGATGGTTTAATTTTATGCCTCATGCAATCAGTATAAAATTGCATAAAATTCGATATTAAATCTTTTGGCTCAATCCATATTTGAATGCAATCAAGCCAATGCAATCCTAAAATATCTGTTTCTTCGCCGAATTGTTTTATTTTATATATTCCCCAAAAACTGAACGCTGTTGGGTCATTGTAAGTTTTTGATGTTTCTGAAGTATCTCCAGTGATGAACGTCGCCAATATTTCTGGTTCATAATCAAGAATTGCAAAATCATCTTTCTTGAAAATACCCCCACCAGCAGGCAATGGATTTTGTTGAATTTGAGACGCAAAAGTATATGCGTTATATTTTTCTTCAATATCAAGTTTTGAGAGAGGGTAAAGTTCTGGGTGTATAGAATTTCCTGAATCATCTCTTCCTTTTAATATGATTTTTTTCCATTTGTAACCGTCATTTCCATTTATCAAATAGCTTGCGATATCTTCTTCATGAACTCTTTGGCCAATAAATATCAACGGAACGTTTTCAGGGTCTCGTGGACGTTGTTTAATTGTTTCATTGTAATTTCTGATAACGCCTTGTCTAATTGAGTCGCTATGCGCCTCATCTGGCTTGTGCATATCATCCATTATCAATGCGCCGCTAAATCTATTAAGACGCGGTAATCCAGCATCCTGACCCGTCACAGCACCAGCAGAACCAAATGCCCTAACTCGACCACCTCCGCTAGTTTTAAAGTTATCTTTTGCCGATGATTCGCGACTTATTTCAACACCAAATAATTCTTTGTATTCGCGCAATTCCATTATTCCCTTAATGTCAGCTGTATGCGTTGCGGCCAAATCGTGGCTATATGAAATATAAATAAACTGACAATCAGGATAATGCGCAAAGCACCAACAAATAAAATATTTGATCATTGTGCTTTTTGCTGTCCCAGGAGGGATATTGATGATCAATCTGTTTGTCTGCAATTTAAAGCAAAGCGTTAATTCTTTAGCAACAGTGACATAATGACATTCTCGAGATATTGGATATGAAAGATCAAAATCTCTTCCATTCCTAAGCTTGTAAAAAACACGGGTAAATAACAAAAAACTATTTAGTAATTTTGATTTTAATTCGTAATTTTCATCTGGCATTTTAAAATGCCTTTATTTCGTCAATCTCTTTTTCTGCGTCTTGAGCTATTTCAACCGTTTCTTCCAAGTTAGTTTCTGAAACATTTAAGTTGGATGTAACTGGAGCATGATCTCCAGTCATCTTGTTCATTTCGTTAATCAATCCTTTCAATCCCTTTAAGTCAATACATCCATCTTTATCGGCTTTTCCTTGGAAATTTAACTCAATACCTTTCTTTAGCATCTCTAGACGCCAATCTCTTCCAACACCAATCTTTTCTACGGCTTCTTCCATTTTCATGTCTATGTATCTCTTTATGTGAGGCTTTGCTAGGTTCTCGGACGCCATCTCTCTAGCAGTTCTTTTACTGTATCCAGCAACCCTTGCTGACTCTGCTCCATTCATTGTTTTTACATACAGATCGCAAAACTTTCTTTGTCTAATTGTTAATCCATGTTTATCTAACGGCATCTATAGATTCTTTCTTTGATTTAATTTTCTTTATATCACTAGATATTTTTTTATACTCATGTTC
>DATMJF010000273.1:0-2367 GCA_035554455.1 Rummeliibacillus sp. | reverse complement strand
AATCCAACGGAAGCGTTTCTTGCCACATCAGAAAGAAGTTTTATTGACAGCATTCTTGTTGAAAAGGCTCGTAAATGTGTAATTGAAGGTAATGGGCCGATTGTTATAGGTGTCGACCCAGCTTACAAAGGTGAGTTTAGTAAAGACTATACGGCGATTATAAATCGACAAGGTCGAAGGGCTTATGATTTAAAGGTTTATCATGGTTATGACACGATGCAAGTAACTGGTCTTATTGTTGATAGAATAAATAAAATCAATCCCGATAAAATATTTGTAGATTCAGTAGGAATTGGTGTTGGGATTGTTGATAGATTACGAGAATTGGGCTATGGAAGTCTTGTAATGCCTGTTAATTCAGCTTCAAAGGCAATCAATGATAATAGATATAGCAACAAAAGGGCTGAGATATGGGGGTTGATGAAGGAGTGGCTCGAGGATGTTCCTTGTCAAATACCTGATGATGATATGTTGCATGATGAGATATGCAGTCAGGGTTGTGAAAATCCTGATAGCAAGAATAGATTGGTGATGCAAAAGAAAAGTGAGCTTTTAAAGAGTCCGGATAGAGCTGATGCTTTAGCTTTCACTTTTGCTTATCCAGTGCACAGAAACTCCGATTATGATAGAATTTATACAGGATTATCTACTTCTGTAGCTGGTTTAATTTAAAAATTATAAGGTCTTGTAATGGATTACGAGAGAGCGCCCTACGACCCTGATGTTGATGATAAATATATTTCTGAAGATGATAGGATTTTAAAGAAAATATCAAGATCTCAGCGAGATTGGATGGAATATTACTCTCCTAATTTTGTAACTTATCGAATAGACAATACGTTTTTATTTTTAGATCAATGGAAAACGGAAGAGCGAAGCGCTTATAAAGTTAATAAAAAAGCTATTGTAACAGCGAATCTTTTATATGATAGTTTTCGAAAGATGTGTGCTCAGTATCGCGACAATGTACCTCAATTTGAGGTGCGTTCTGTTAATGGTAAATCAAATCCTCAAGAGGTTAAATTAAGAGGGGATTGGTTCAGATTCATGTCTCACCAGTCTCGTTCTCAGGAAGTATTTCAAACTGCTTTAGAAAGCGCTTTAGCGGGTGGTTTTGGTGCTTTTCGTGTTGATACGGAATATCGGGATAAGAGTTTCGATCAAGAACCATGTTTAAGAAAAATTGAGTATCCAGAGCGATGTTATTTCGATCCAAATGCTGAATTAAGCAGCAAAGGTGATGGGAACTGTTGCGGTATGTTACTTCCAATTACGAAAGAAGAATTTAGAAGTCGTTTCCCTAATAAAAAAATACCTCTTAAAAGTGAAGCGGTATTTGAAATATTTGATAGCTCTTATCAACAGGTTTATACCAATCATAATATAAATTTAATTGAACATTACGAAAAAGAATATTTTGATATTGAAATTTGTGAATTGTCTAATGGAATGACAATGACGCGGGATGAATATAAAAAACGCGTTAAGCAAGTGCGGGAAAATTACCCTGTAGAAATTCAATCGATGATGATACCGACTATCGTTAGAACTAGAAAAGATAGAGATTATAAAATCATGCGATATTTAGTGACTAGCGGGGAGATATTAGAGCAAGAAGAATTTATAGGTCATGAGCTTCCTATTATTTTTGTTCCAGGAGATATGCGCAAAGTAAACGGAAGAGAGATTACTATATCAAGTATAAGGATGTCTGTAGATCCACAGAGAGCCTATAACTTGGCTCACAGCGAAATCATACAAACAATTCGCACAGCCAGACGAGAGCTGTTCTTAGCAACAGAAGCCAATGTCGCAGGGCAATACAATAAATGGCGTGATTCCCAGAATCAGCAGGGCGTATTAATATATACACCAGATCCTGAAACAAAAAGTCCTCCTATTCGATTAGAACCATTTGATATTCCTTCATCACTCATGAATTTTCTTCAATTATCCCAACAACAAATTCAATCAACGATGGGTATTTATGCCGCTAATCTTGGTGCCGAAGGAAATACAGAATCTGGTGTTGCTGAAAGAAACCGACAAATTGCAGGTAATTTATCAGGCGGGATTTTTTATAATAATCTTATGCGAGGAATTGAACAGGCTGGCCGCTGCATTATGTCGATGCTTCATAAAGTTTTTGATAATGAAAGAACTATTAATACGTTACCAGCAGAAGGAAAGCAAAGGCCAGTTCGCATTAATTCTAATAGACTGGGCGAATATAACAAAGACTTTACGGACAATGAATTTGATGTTGTTTGCAGAGCAGGTCCTTCTTATGCAATACAAAAAGAAGAAGCAATTAAAATGTTACTTACTATGACTCAAACCCTTCCTGAGCAATCAAGAACACTTTTA
>DATMJF010000272.1:0-10425 GCA_035554455.1 Rummeliibacillus sp. | reverse complement strand
ATCAATAAATATTATATAAAACTTTCATTACTTTGTTAAACTTATAATATTGAATTGGAGGTAGATAAAAATGAATGTAACTGAATTTCAGCAATGGGTAAAGAGTTATTATGAAAGTAGAGGCTGGTCTGAGTTAGACATTTTTATTCGTATAGGCTTTTTAGCAGAAGAAACGGGTGAGGTTGCTCGAGCAATAAGAGCCCTTGAGATAGGCAGGGATAGACCTGATGAAGTAAGGGGAACTTATGAGGAAAATCGACAGGAGTTAACAGAAGAGTTAGGTGATGTATTAGGTAATTTAATTGTGATTGCAAACAAGTACGATATTCCTCTAGAAGAAGTATTTCATTCACATAAAAAGAAACTATCAGAACGTTATTCTAATTGTTAGATTAATAAGCATTATTTTATTTCCCTTAAAATTATGTGTGTAGAAAATGAAAAAGGATAGGATGAAATTTGTATAATTTCATGAATAAATCTATTGTATAGGGGTCAAAATTATTTTTTTCTGCGCTTATTATAAAATGGGGGCTAAAGATGTTAGACACTCAAAAAAATAAAGATGCGTTTATATTTTCTCAACATTACTGAAGCTGAATATTAAATAGTGCAAGTTTTCTTATAAAAGAGAAAAATTAAAATTCACTACACAATTAACTGTCTTATGTGGACAGTTTCTTTTTTTGCTCTTGTATGGTTGTCGTTTCGGAGAAATATTGATAATATACTAAAATTACTATATAAAATAATAAACTTAGGTTTTAAGGAGATTTAGCCATGCCATCAAAAATACCTTTTTCAACATATGCGTTAATTGGTACAATGCTTTTTGGAATGTTCTTTGGAGCAGGTAATTTAATTTTCCCAATCCAGCTTGGTCAATTATCGGGTACACATTTTTGGTCTGCACTGATCGGTTTCTTAGTAACGGCAATCGGTCTACCATTTATGGGCATTTTAGCAATTGGTTTATCGGGTAGTAATGGCTTACGTGATTTAGGTAGTCGTGTTCATCCGGTGTTTGGACTTGTTTTTTCATTAGCACTTTATTTAACGATCGGACCATTCTTTGCGATTCCACGTACAGCTACAGTACCATTTGCAGTTGGTATTGAACCCTACGTATCATCAGATCATGTCACATTAGCTCTCGGATTGTTTAGCTTGGTGTTCTTTGCAATCGTTTATTACTTCTCGTTAAATCCAGCGAAAATCATGGATTATATCGGAAAATATTTAACACCTGCATTTTTAGTATTCTTATTAATTTTGATTATTACAAGTGTTATTTCTCCAATGGGGAGCTTCAAAAATCCATTAGGTGATTATGTTAATCAAGCATTTATGACAGGTTTTAAAGAAGGATACAACACGATGGATGCGCTTGCGTCATTAGCGTTCGGTATTATTGTGATTAATGCGATTAAGCGTCAAGGTATTACAAGTACAAAGGAAATTGCGAAGGCAACTTGGAAATCTGGAATTTTCGCGATGGTCCTTATGATGCTTATTTATGGGTTTATCACATATATGGGCGCAACGAGTGTCGAAGCAGTCGGCTCATTTGAAAATGGTGGCTTAATTTTTGCGGCAGTTGCGAAGCATTACTTTGGTTCATTCGGTGGTATTTTATTAGCGATTATTATTGTTTTAGCATGTTTAAAAACAAGTATTGGGTTGATTACTTCATGTAGTGAATTCTTCCATGAAGTGTTCCCTAAAGTAAGTTATAAATGGTTTGTATTCGTCCTATGTTTCGTATCATTTGTTATTGCAAACTTTGGTTTAGATAATATTATTAAATTTGCTATTCCTGTCTTAATGTTCTTATATCCATTAGCAATCGTCATTATTTTATTAACATTAATTGCACCTTTATTTAAAGCGCGCCGTAGCGTATATGCAGTTTCAATGTTCTTAACATTCTTTGTTAGTCTGATTGACGGGTATAAAGCATTAGTTGAAAAGTTACCAGGAGCGCAAGTAGCCTTTTTAGATTCAATTGAGAAGTTTTATGCAAGTGTGTTACCGTTTTACGAAATTGGCTTAGGCTGGTTAATTCCAGCGATTGTCGGAGCGTTAATTGGTTACATTTATGCCCTTATTAAGAAGGCTTAAATATATTAATATGAGAAATATTTGGAAGTACCTTTATTCCAAATCTATAATTTGCTGGTTTTTAAATAATTAATGGTCTCTTGGGATGTATTTCTAAGAGGCTTTTCTTACGCTTTATTGCATATTGCATTCATTCCAAAAATGATTAAAAATGAAAAAATATGTATAATTGGTAAAGTGATACAAAAACTATTTGGTGTATGGGAGGGTGAAATATCAATGATTAAACGATGCACGTGGGCAAAAACAAAAGAGCCATTATATATTGAGTATCATGATAAAGAATGGGGTGTACCTGTTTATGATGATCGGATATTGTTTGAAATGCTATGCCTAGAAGGAGCACAAGCTGGGCTCAGTTGGTGGACGATTTTACAAAAAAGAGAGAATTACCGAAAAGCCTTTGATCAATTTGAAGCAGAGAAAATTGTAAATTATACAGATGAAAAAATACAATCATTAATAGAAAATCAGGGTATTGTTCGCAATAAAATGAAAATCCGAAGCGTTGTAACAAATGCAAAGGCATTTTTGAGAATTCAAAAAGAATATGGTTCATTCTCTAGTTATATATGGAGCTTTGTGGATAATAAGCCAATTATAAATAATTGGGAGACAGAAAAAGTAGTACCTACTTCAAATGAAATAAGTGAAAAAATGAGCAAACAGTTAAAAAAAGATGGATTTAAGTTTGTTGGAAGTACGATTTGCTATTCTTATATGCAAGCCGTAGGAATGGTAAATGACCATACAGTTGAATGTTTCTGTTATCCTTCTTTTCATTAAAAAGAAAATAACTTAGCTATCTGAGAAGACGATGTAGAAATGTTAAAAAAGCAGAATGAAGAGAAAATCTTCGTTCTGCTTTCTTTTATGATAATGCTATACTGCTACGTGTTTTGTGATTTTTTTTAGCTTGATCTCAACAAGTCCAAGTAAGATAAACCCAACGATACAGCAAGCAATCATTATCCTAACAACCCCACTCCAACCATTCGCATCATAGAAGTGGCCACCAATTGTTCCAATAACACTTGAGCCAATATAATAAAACAATAGGTAAAGGGATGATGCATAAGCTTTTGCAGTTGGAATAGCAGAGCTACTTACCCAGCCACTTACTAGGTTGTGCCATGCGAAGAAGCCGCATGATAGGATAAATAATCCGATTAACACGACAGGTAAGAAATGTAAAGCTGTTAAGCAAATACCGATTAGAACAATGATAAGACTAACACCGAGCATTTGAGCACGTGTATAGCGATCACTTAATTTGCCGACAGTCATTGAACCAATCGAACCCATCAATTGAAAGATAAAGATGAAGCCGACAAGTGTTTGGCTTAAGCCGAAACTTTTTATGAGTGGAAAGCTAATATAATTAAACATTGCAATATAAACACCGAGAGCAAGGAAACCAAGTCCATAGAAATACCAAAGCTTTGTATCCTTACATGCGGCGATGATACCGCCAATCCAGTTTTTTATAGAAAATTCTTGCGGTACAAAATGTTTAGATGGTTCCACTAAGAACATAAAGATAATAGATAGAATCATTGTTAAAGTACCAAGAACAAATACAGCAATATGCCAATTTGATAAATCCAGGACAGAGCTAGAAACGATACGACCAAAGAAACCGCCAAAACCACTACCTGTAATATAGACAGCGAGTGATTTAGGAAATTGGTTGCCAGATAGCTCTTCTGCTAAATACGTAACCGCAATAGCTGGGAAACCAGCTGTTGCAAAACCTTCAATAGCACGTAGTATTAAAAGTACTTCAAAATTTGGTGCAAAGCCAACGAGTAAATAGATAATGGATGAACTCACAAGTGAGAATACCATTATGTTTTTGCGTCCCCATGTATTCGAAACGGCTGCCATTATAAGCATACCAAATGCGAGGGTAAAGGTTGAAATTGATAATGCCAAACTTGCTTCGGATGCGCTCATATGAAAGTCATGTGTAAAATGTTGGATGAAGGTTTGAGGTCCGTAAAGATTTGCAAAGGATACAAGACTCCCAATTAGCATCCCCCATGTAATTTTACTTGTTTTGGTTTCTTCTAAAAAATCCATTGAAATTTCCCTCCTACAGCTACTAATGTACGCCCGAATATTCATAACGTCTAATATTGAGTTATTATTGATTTAATAACCACTGTTTATCAAAGGAGGTACGTTACTTTGGAAATGCATCAACTTCGTTATTTTCAAGTGATTGCACAAACAAAAAATTATAATCATGCTGCGCGCCTTTTACATGTATCACAGCCTGCACTTACGAAAGCTATTCATAAATTAGAGGAAGAACTCGGTATTCCATTATTTAATCGAATTGGTCGTTCCATAGAGATTAGTATTTATGGGGAGAAATTTATAAATTATGTGGAGGAAAGTCTACAACTACTTGAACGTGGCGTGCAAGAGCTTCAAAGTATGAAAGATCCACTGCAAGGGACAATTCGACTTGCTTTTTTACAAACAATTGGTACGACCATTATGCCAGGAATTCTTAGAAGATTTAAGGAATGTTATCCAGATGTACAGTTTGATTTGCAACAATGTAATTCGCAAAGAGCATTAGAGCTTGTCGAAAATAATGAAGTAGATTTATGCCTTGTAACCAACTTTAGCCGTTCTTTTAGTGAATCAAACTGGGTGCCTATTAAAAAGGAGCAGCTTTATGGTTATTGCTCCATCAATCATCCATTGAGTAGAGAAAAATCTATTTCCATTCAAGCATTGCGAGATGAACCTTTTATTGGTTACAAAGATCATTTATTGATGCAAAAACAAGTGATGAAATGGTGTGGTGACGCTGGATTCACACCGAATATCGTGTTCCAAGGAACAGAGGTGCCAACGATTGCGGGCCTTATTTCGGCAAACTTAGGCGTTGGCATTTTACCCTACTATTCAGGTTTAGAAGCTTTACCGGTACATCGGTTCGAAATTTCGGATATTGATTGTGTACGTGAGGTGGGACTAGCATGGAAGGCAGACACAATCTTAAGTGCATCGGCACAATTGTTTATAGAATTTACAAGTTCAAATTATGAATAAGAGGGAGATTCGCTAATGTGAATCTCATTTTCCACAAAAAAAGGATGGATATAATTTATCCATCCTTTTCCGTTGCGAAATGTATAACATAGTCAAAAACAATGGCCTCTCATAATACATAAGTTTTATAAGTATTGAAGCTGCTCCAAAGGTATTCTTGCAACGATTTCATAACCATTTCCTCTTCCAAGAGGTTTTACAACAACTGTTCCCATATTGGGGATGTTACTTAATCCAACACCACTTGGAAAACTATGTGCAACAATTACTTTATTTTTCCCCCTGCTTGGTGGTATTTCTAGTACTGATTGAAGATCGTTTAAAATCCTTTCTTGGTCCCACCAGTTTAAATGACCGCTTAATTGATTAATTTCATAACCTATTGGATCTACTTGGACATTCATTCCACCAAAAGCTAGTGAAGCCGTTTCCCTTGTTCTACACAAAGGGCTGGCATGGACGGGATACTCAATGGGTATTTGCAAACGCCGTATTGCATCCCCATAAAATATTGCTTGTCTCCTTCCTGTATCAGTAAGGTTTCTTTGGGTATAGCAATTATTGAGGTCGAGGTATGGCTGATCCGACCCTACGTGAGCTTCGCCATGTCTAGCATACAAAATATATCCACCTTGTTGAAGAGAATTCAGTAACGAATGTTCTCCACCTGTATATTGTGGGTAGTTCAATATTATTTCTCCCTCCGATTGAACGCATATCATAATATATTACTTGCGCCCGGATTTGTTCATGATGATTGCCTATTTAGAAAGTTTTCTCGTTAATAAAAGGAGTTACTTACATAAGAACACGTTATAATGGCTTATATATTAATTAAAGCTTTAAGGAAGTGAATGAAATGATTAATGCAATAGTGTTATTTATTTTAGCTGGTTTAGCAGAAATCGGTGGAGGCTATTTAATCTGGTTAGCTTTAAGAGAAGGAAAGCCTTTATCTTGGGGACTTTTAGGAGGAATTATTTTAGCCATATACGGAATCATCGCTACATTTCAAAGTTTCCCATCTTTCGGCAGAGTTTACGCAGCATACGGAGGGGTATTTATTGTCCTATCTATTTTGTGGGGATGGGGAATTGATAGAAAAACGCCCGATCTATATGATTGGGTTGGAGCAGCTATCTGTTTAATTGGTACTGCTGTTATATTGTTTGCACCTCGTCATTAAAATTTTTTAGGCTAAGAAAAAAGTGAGGTACACTTCATATGTCAGAAGCACAAAAGAATAAGAAAAATGACAATATAAAGGATTTGCTGAGATACATTCGTGATTCAATAATAGGCGAAGTAATAATGAATTTGCTGCTGTTCATACCAAGAATGATCGGTAAATTGTTAAAGGCAATTTTTTCATAAATCATATTTATGATTATCAAAATTGGAAGTCGACACTAATAAATAGTGTCGACTTTTTTTCTTATTCAGTTACAATTATAGTAATAAATTGAATTATCTGAATTATACAAGGGATAAAAAATCTTCTTCTAATGACCTAAATATCGAATAGAAATAATTATGAATAAGAAAAAACACATGACAACTTGATGTGAAAGATGATTTTTGTTAAACAGTATTTTCCCATTCAAAATACGGGAGCTGATAATGAGAAGAGCAGAAATAATAAAAGGTAAAGAAATCTTATTGTGCATTATTGTTATCACAAAAAATATACAATGAACTATTACAAAATAAGAAATAGTAAATAGCTGGATAACCCTCAATTTCGCGATGGTCTGTTGATAACAGTAAAGAAAAATAGATATTACACTTACACAGCAATACGCAACAATTATTAATGTACTAATCATGATAAATCCCCCTTAGTTCTCATTTTAGACAGCTTAAAGTATGGGGTTAGCCCCACGTCAATAAGAAATGGAGAATTTTATGAAAATAAGCGAATTTATTGAGAGAGTAAGTACTACAAAGGATACTGTTCGTTATTATGAAGAGTTAGAAATACTTAGACCATCCTGGAAAGATCATAGAAGAAACTATACCGAACAAGATATTACAGATTTTGAAGTGATTAAGGAAATGAAGAGTTTGGGATTATCTATGAAGGATATTCAAATGATATTTAAAATAAAACGAGAAACAGCTTGTAACTCTATAGAATTAATATCTACTGTCTTATTAAAACTAAATTCAAGTAAGGAATTCTATGAATCAGAAATGTTAAACATTCAGAACAAGCTTCAAATGATAGAGGAGTTAATTACTCAAATGAAGAAATTAACAAATGTATAAGTCAGGAAAGAAATCTAATTTAATTTATTTTATGATTCACCTAAAATTCAGACGTAAAAGGGGATTTTTTTTCTATGATTATTCGTAATTATGAAGAAAGAGATGAAGAAGGCTGGGTTCGATGTAGAACGTTATCATTTTTACATACAGCTTATTTTGATGATGTATTAAATAAGAAAGAGCACTATGAAAATCCAGCAATAGAGCTAGTTGCAGAGATGGATAACCAAATTGTTGGTCTCATTGATGTGGAATATGAAAGGGAAGAGAAGACAGTTTGTTCAAGGGGCGAAGGATTAGGCGGGATGATTTGGCATATTGCCGTCCATCCTGATTTCTATCGACAAGGAATTGGGGAACAATTACTGAAAAATGCTGAAATACTTGCAAGAAAGTTAGGTTTAAATCGTTTTGAAGCATGGACGAGAGATGACCAGTGGGTACAAAACTGGTATGAAAAAATGAATTTTCAAAAGGTTGATTCCTATTATCATATTTATTTTGAAGAAAGTGAAATGAAGGGGAAAATCAAAGGAGAAATCCCTAATTTATATCCTGTAAAAAGTTTTGCTCATTATGTAGGACAGAACATAGAGCAATTCCGTGACAATCAGCGTGTTCATGAATGTGTGTGCTATGAAAAATATTTTGAATAGTAGTAGTTATTGTTCAGCGACAAATAAGGGGGCTTTTATGGTTAATTACCAATTAGTAAGCGACTACAAGTTCAATGAAACGTATAGGGAAAGTTTTAATGAATTGGCTAAATTGGTCTTTGGGATTGACTTTAAAAAGTGGTATGAAAAAGGGTGTTGGAATGACAATTATATTTGTTATTCATTCGCTGATGGTGATCAAATTATCGCAAATGCTTCGATAAGCAAAATGACGATTGTATCTAATGGGAAGGAATATCATGCAATTCAAGTCGGTACAGTGATGACTCATCCAGATTATCGTAATCAAGGCTTATCCAAGAAACTGATGGATCACATTATTGAGCAATATGAAAAAGAGTACGATTTTATCTACTTATTTGCCAATGACTCAGTACTAGATTTTTATCCTAAATTTGGGTTTAAAAGAGTATCAGAAAGTAGATTTTCATTGGATATTTCAGATTTAAGAAGACAACCAGCACAATCGATTACTTTACGTCGGTTAAATACGGATAACAAAGAGGATTACCAAATAATAGAGAGCCTTGCTACTAAAAGAATACCTGTATCTTCAATATTGGGAGTAAAAAATAATGAGCATCTATTAATGTTCTACTTTATCTTAGTATTTAATGATGCTGTCCATTATATCGAAGAGGAAGATGTGATCGTGATATTTAGACAAGAAGATACGCAGCTTCATATCTTTGACATAGTGAGCAAGAAAAGAATGGATATAGATACAATTTTAAAATGTATTGTTTCTACTGATATAGAGATGATTCATTTTTATTTTACACCAGATTATGATGATAAAAAGATACAGACAGAGTTTATAACAGAGGGTGTAGATGCATTGTTCGTGCGACCTTTATTAAACGATGCAACAAAGCATTTTCTATTTCCATTAACATCCCATGCATAAAAATTTAATTCGTAGTCTATTCGAGTTTTTATAGAAATAACTTTACTAGGAGAATGATAGATGCTCTCTAAAACAGATCGAGCGGTTTTAAATAATATCGATTGGTGTCACATTGTATGTGTTACACATGGAATTGTTGGGATTTCAAAAGCAAATGTATGGGGATTGCATTCAAAAGCTCCAACATTTTACCCTGAAGTGATTACTTCCAATAAGTATGCAACGATTGAAGAAGTAAAGTACTTTATTGAAAATGGAAAGGTATCAAGTATTAAAGATAGCTATGCAAATCTGGATTTAACACCATTAGGTTTTGATATTTTATTTGAGGCTGAATGGATTTTTCATGAATCTGTTTCTGATTTTGAACTAATTCAAACAAACTGGAGAATAGTTACAGCTGAAGAGGATTTTAAAAAATGGATTGTTGCGAGTGAATTAGTAAATGTAATTGAATTCGAGCTATTAAAGCAACAGAATGTGAAGATTTTTATATGTGAGACAAAGGATGGGATTTCAGGTTTTATCGCTAATTTAAGTGCCGGTGTTGTAGGAATATCAAATGTATTTTCAGTTGGTGATGAAGAGAAAATACTATGGCAGGATATTCCTAAAATCATATCAAAAGAATTTCCAAAGCTATCAATGGTAGGATATGAGCACAATAGTAGTCTTGTAGTAGCCAAATCATCTGGATGGGAAGTAATAGGTCCTTTACGTGTATGGATTAGAATAAATGAATGATTTAAAAGGAGGAGATTGTTTTTGGAGCAAGCTTTACTTGTAATTGATGCACAACAAGAGTTAATGGATGGTGGATTGGAAAATCAAGGCGTTTTTGAGAAAGATAAAGTTGTCCATAATATCAATGTTGTTATTGAGAAGGCATTAAAGGAAAAAGCGTATATTGTTTTTATTAGAGACAAAGACGTTTCAAACGGAAAAGGTAGTGGATTTCAAGTACACAAGGATATTAAAGCACCTTCTGATGCTGTAATCTTTGATAAATTAGCAACAAATTCTTTTTATGGTACGCCATTACTTGAATATTTAAATGACAAGAATATAGAACATCTTGTGATTATGGGATGTCAGACTGAATATTGTATTGATACGGCAGTTAGGACTGCAACTGTAAATGGTTTTGATGTGACATTGGTTGGGGACGGACATTCCACAACAGATTCGAAGATATTATCCGCAGAGCAAATCATTCGTCATCACAATGCAACGCTACACGGGCATTATAATGTAGATCATTTTTCGATTGTTAGAAACGCGAACGAAGACTTGTTTGAACCTACTCATGATAGCTACCGATAAGAAGTAAACCACTTTAATAATTGGAGGAATCTTAATGGAAATTAAAGTAGATGATTTGTC
>DATMJF010000271.1:0-5393 GCA_035554455.1 Rummeliibacillus sp. | reverse complement strand
TAAAAAATCAGCTAAAAAAATATTTCGCATGATTTTTGAAAAATAAGGAAATGCGTAGTGACGCTATTTGTACAAAATTGAGTGTTTTCAAAATTGAATTTCGTACATACAAACAAGCTTAAAACCTTCATTTCGCTATTTTGCACAAAATTTGGAATCCCATTATGATATGGATAATTCAAATGGGAGGAGGTGAAGGCTTGAATCAAGTTGCCCTTGTAGGGAGGATTACAAAAGATCCTGAATTACGACAACTTTCAGAAGGGAGGGTACAAACAAATTTTATCATTGCGATCAATCGGAATTTTAAAAACGCAAATGGCGACATAGATGCAGATTTTGTATCATGTTCTGTTTGGGGCAAACTCGCTACAAATGTGGTGAAATATTGTGGTAAAGGCTCATTAATTGGGGTTGGTGGCCGACTGCAATCAAGATCCTATGAACGTGAAGATGGAAAAAAAGTTTATGTTGTTGAAGTGGTCGCAGATGAAGTACGTTTCTTAGCTCTAAAAGAGCGCGAAGAAAAAACGTTCCAAAGACAAACAAATCAATCAGAAAAAATGAATCCGCCAATTGCTCAAACAGCATCAGGGCAAACGCAAGCAGTACCAACAGGCTTTGTACTACCGAAAGAAGAAACAGAAGGATTACCAATGGTTTAATTTCTTTCAGCAGTTGAAAGAAGTTAAAGCCTCCGGCACATGTCACAGATTTTGAAAGGAGCTAATTCAAAATCCTGACGCAATTACGCCGAGACTTATTTATAACAGCAGTCCTATTGGAAAGACCGCACCAATAGGTTTGATGAATTGACCCAAATAAAATCAACCAAACAATCATCCATTGGAACAATTCAAAATGGCTGTATAAATAAGATTCGTTGTGTACAGCATACATAACGAATAAAACAATTAAATAGTTAAGGTTGTTAAATTGAAAAAGAGAATAGAAGTTTGTGGGGAATTTCTAATCGAAGATTGAAAAGCGTTTTAAAAACTGTCTATGGGGAAGACAGCGGATGAAGTCATCGTAGCATGGCTTTATCTGTACATATAGGCGTCCATCATATGGAGCGCTCACAGAATAAAAAATAGATAAATAAAAGAGTTTCCTAATAAGTCCTTAAAAATAGTAGAAGAGATTAAATTAGCACCCCCGGCTCGCGCTTAGAGGCCACTTAGCAGGGGTGCTTAGCAGAAAAAATAGTAGAATGTTTTTCAATTCAAGTAAGAAGGCTGTTCAATAGTTATTTATTTACTTTTTGGACAGCCCATAAAGTGTTTTTTCTATTTACTTAAATAAGTCAGTCAAACCAACATATCTGATCCCTATCTTTAAATACTAAAAACTAAATGACAGTAAATCCATAATTTCATCGTCTTTTAATTCAGTAATCCATTGACTAGACTGTATTAGGTCTTCAGATAATGCTTGTTTTTCAGTAAGTAATGTATCAATTTTCTCTTCTACGGTACCGGTTGTGATGAACTTATGAACATGTACAAATTGTGTTTGACCAATTCGATAAGCACGGTCTGTAGCTTGGTTTTCAACAGCTGGATTCCACCAACGGTCAGCATGAAGAACATGATTTGCTGCTGTTAAATTCAGGCCGGTACCACCTGCTTTTAAAGACAGGATGAAAATCGGAAACTCTCCTTTTTGGAAAGATTCAACGAAATAATCACGCTGTTGCTTTGGCATACTACCTGTTAAAAATGGCACATCAATATCATATAGTTCAGATAGGCAGTGTTGTAATAGATGGCCCATGCCAATATATTGTGTGAAGATTAAGCATTGCTCCTGATTATTCGCAATATCAGCTGCAAGTGTCACGATACGATCTAGCTTTTCAGAACGACTTAGCATATCTTCAGCATTTTCAAATGGTTCCTTCAAATAAAGGGCAGGGTGATTACATAGTTGTTTTAACTTACTAAGCATTTTCAAAATCAGACCTTTTCGCTCAAAGCCAGATAATGTCTCTAGTTTATGCATTGTTTCTTGAATAAAGCTTTCATATAAAACAGCTTGTTCCTCTGTAAGCGGGCAATATTCGCGTTGTTCCAGTTTATCCGGAAGGTTGAGCATAAGCGCAGGGTCTTGCTTCGTACGACGTAATAAGAAAGGTTGAATTTTCTTACGTAGACGGTTCTTATGACTTTCTGATTCATCACGTTCAATTGGTGCGATGAATTCTTCTTGGAAACGAGAGAAACTACCAAGATAGCCTTTATAGATAAAGTCAAAAATTGCCCATAACTCAGATAAACGATTTTCTACAGGTGTACCGGTTAACGCAATATGATGCCCGCCATGTAATTTACGAATCGCTTTCGATTGTTTCGTATGCATGTTTTTAATATTTTGTGCTTCATCAAGTGTAATATTTGCCCAATTGCGATTTTCAAGCATTTCAACATCTTGCGTAATAGTTCCATAAGTAGACAACATAACTTGAGGTTTTTCCTTATCAATGTAAGCATCAAAAGCTGAATCTTTTAAACGATTAGAACCATAGTGCAAATAAACTTTTAAAGACGGGGCAAAACGTTCTAATTCTTTTTGCCAGTTACCAAGTACAGAAGTTGGACAGATGATTAAAGTTGGTTGTGCATCTGTTTCTTGATCATAAACATGTAGTAAATAAGAAATCAGCTGAACTGTTTTCCCAAGCCCCATATCGTCGGCCAGACAAGTTCCAAAGTTTTGTTCACGCATAAAGACAAGCCATTCAAACCCTTCTTGTTGATAAGGGCGCAAAGTTGCTTGTAAGCGATCAGAAACTTGTACAGGGGGCATTCCTTTCTTATCGACCAATTTTTGTACATAATCACGCAATGATTTTTGCATCTCAAATTGGAAGAATGGATCATCACGATTTTCGTCATCCTCTTCTTCGTCAGGGATAATTAGTTCTTCCGGCAACTCTTGGAATAATAAATCACGAACGGTCCAATTTTCATTTTCTGCTTTATCCATTAATTTGCGGATTTCTTGCATCCATGCAGCATCTACACGTACCCATTCTGTACCTGCACGGATAAATTCACGATTATCATTAACCATTTTCTGGAATTTTTCAATAGGAATATCTTGTCCATTTAAAGAAAGCTTCCAGTCGAATGTCAAAATTTCTTGGAGACCTGCTGCAGATTTATAATTTGATGCTGTACCTGCACTAGCACGAACTTTTATGCGAGAATCTTTTAGATCCTTGAGCCATGCAGGAAGGACAATTTCAAAGCCAAGTGCTTGCAAACGCGCAAAATCTGCACGCAAAAATTCACGTACATCTGGATCTTTTAAATGTATTGAAAGGAAGTTATTTGAATCGATATTTTGCATATAATCTTGTGTACGCAATAATTCAACTATTTGTTGTTGTAAATTTTTAATACCAGTTGTATGATGCTTCCATTTATCGGGTAGTGCATGTTCAATTTGTAGTGCACGTTTTCGCATAGGAGGAGCCCAAAAGTTAACGCTTTTCTTATTTCGAATCACTGTTTCAAGAACCCATTCATCGCTATCTTCTGCTGGTTCGCGAAGACGTAATCCAACATAAATTTCATCATTTACTGTTTTGGATTTAATTGGCCATCCGCCATTACGGAAGAAAGGTAGTAATGAAGGAAGATCACTAATAGTTAAGCCTGCTTCAAGTAACTTTTGCGTTAATGCCATTTGCAGAAGTTTTTCTGTTAGATCATCGATTGGTAAGTCTAGCGTAAAATCATCTTCACCAACCGTAATATCATTCCATAAATTTTCGCTATACCAATATGTAGAAGCATTTGAAGCGGCTTCTAGCCAATGGCTCGAATTTTCATCTATTCCCACATAAGTGATAAATGGATGCTTTTGTTCTTTTGAAAACAACTCGACCATTTCAAGTGGGGTTAGAGAAATATGGTGAGACGAATGATTTGCAGTTAAACCATAAAAAGCTGGCTCATATTGAAAGAAGAGAAAAGAGAGCCATTCATTCACAAGCATTGGTTCGCCATTTTGCTCATGTGCTTGCAAAGAAAAGGATTGTCCCGTTTCAGTTTCGATGTCAAGTTGGATTGACTTCAAAAAGGTGTCGGGTACTTTTGCATTGATTGTCATAGCATCAAGTTTCCTTTCTCAATTTCTTCTTGTAATGCACGAAGACGTTTATATTGTTGCCGAGTTTGATCGACATAATTATTCCAAAATTCATTTTTCCCACTCTTTTTAGCAGCGGACTTCATTTTTTTCCAAACACGCACAGCTTGTTTATAATGCTGACGTGATTTTTGAGTAAGTTCGGACATAGCAAGTGCGTGATATAACGGTAAAAGGGCCTCCGGTTTTTCTTCTAATACGGTTTTTAAACCACAAAGCTCTAAATAGGCAAGTGAAGAAGGGAAGCGATGATGAAGTGCTGTCCATTCCATATAGCGTTCTCGTTCAATTAAAAACAGTGAATAAGGTTGCATGCCATACATGCCTGAGGATGAAAATAATACTTCCGCTTCCTCGTCATTAAGATCAATTTTCGAACATAGTTTATTGAAAGCGCTCACAAAGGCTGAACGATATCGGGTGGATAGCCATGTGTTGATAAAAGAATTTAAACAAGGTAGCATTGCATGGATAATCATTGAAAGAGCTTTGTCATCTTCATTTCGATCTGCAAAATGCGCCAAATCCATCCAAATCAGCATATCTGAATCATTGATATCTGCTAACTCTTGTTCAAGTTCATCATATTTTTTCAGCATAATGAAGAACATGGATTCAATGCTTGCAATTTTAACATCATCAGCAATATGACGATCATTTTTGATTAAAGTTAATTCTGATTCACGGCGAGACTTTTCATTGAACATCGATTCCCAGAAAAATGTGTAAATGTATAAACGTTGTTCAAAATAGCCACTTTGGTGCAAAAGAAAATAATTAACCATTTTTTGCAATGTATCATAAAAAGGATCTGTCGCAAAAAGACGTGATTTCGAAGAGGTTAATCGAATATGTTCTTTCACTTTCTCGGCTTCATGTTCGATAAAATTATTGAAATAGGTTTTATAAGATTCTGTCGTCGGCTTCAAATGCTTCCATGTATGAGACAGTAGTGCTAAATGAGTAAATAGTTTATACAAACTTTGCCACTCTCGCTCAAGAGGTGTATGTTGGAAAATTTGCCGTTCCATATCTGCGAAAATGCTTTCAACCAAATAAGGATTTAACACAGGTTGATTATATAAATTCGCTTTATAGACATTCTGCACAAGACGTAACCATGCTTCTGGTGAGCGCTCGTCTTTCATCAAATTCATCTGCGTAGCCTTTTTTGAACGAAAACCCTCAAGCCATGTAGCTAAAGAATCAATATATTGATATAGAACAAACAAAGC
>DATMJF010000270.1:0-2969 GCA_035554455.1 Rummeliibacillus sp. | reverse complement strand
TAAGAACAAAGTTACGACTAAAATAAAACAATGTAAAATAATTATCATTAGATGCGGATGTTTTCTTTTTTTAGAAAAAAGTACAATACGAATATTAAAAATAAATAGGTTGATCGTTAAAATGCTCCAAGCAAGCCAAATGTAAATAAAAAATATATCTAGTCGTTTAACAAATGTAACTTTTTGGGATTTTAGGATATAGAAAATAGGCTCAGGAATTAAATTGATTTCTTTTAATGCAAAGTAAAATTCTGTTCCGATAACAGAAGCAACCATAAAAATAGAAACAATTAAATGAAAAATCAATAATGACTTTCCAGCTACTTTTTCATTTTCCAACACATATTTTCTTAATATTAAATAGCTTTCTATTCCAATAAATGCTAATACGCTACTATGCATACCACTTAACCACTGAGGCAATGTACTTGTACCAAGTGGCAAAATATTACTAAATTTCAGCTCATGTGTTGCAATCAATATAAATATAATGAAAATAATCACCAATGGAATGATTAATACACCTAAATTTATTACTGTTGATGGTCTACTCAAACTGATATATAAAGAGACGAGAAGAATAGTAGCTAAAGTAATAATAGGAGGCGTGTTTTGAATAACCCATGTGTTTAAGGTATATTGCATATAGCCTAAAAAGCCAATAATAAGCGTAAGCCAATATAAAATATAAAGCCAAGATGTAATTTTACCTAATTCGAATCTTTGGTAGTATTTTTCATAAAAAAGCAACTGTATAAATGTAATGATTGCCGCAACAGCAATCATCATCCAAGCGTCTCTTCCTCCCCCACTAATGAGCGCCTGTTGAAATGAAATATATATGACACCTGTTTCGATAAAAAATAACATTACAAAGAATTGGACTTTTGTTAACTTAAAACTCATTTCTTATTTCCTTCTGGGTCAAAAGAACTTACTTGTGGTTCCGGTTTTACAAACGGTCCACGGACAAATATTTTTTTTATTTTTTTAGGCTCAAAAGGTACTATTGGAGAAAAGTAAGGCGACTTTAAAGAGCTTAAATTTAATAAATGAACGAATAAAACTAAACCACCAATGACAATCCCGAAAAAGCCCATAAAAGCTGCAGCTAGCATAAATGGAAAACGTAAAATCCGAATGGACATATTCATCTCTACAGATGGAACAACATAACTTGAAATTGCAGTTAAAGCGACTACAATTACCATCATATTAGAAACAAGACCCGCACTCACAATAACATCTCCAATTACTAAACCACCCACAATACCAATCGTTTGTACAATAGCTTGAGGTAAGCGAATACTTGCTTCCCGAATTAACTCAATAATAATTTCAAGGACCATTGCTTCTATAATGGGTCGATAAGGGATTTCACCAATATCTAACTTAAGCTTTTTACTCAATTCAAGTGGCAATACTTCAAAATGAAAGCTTACGATTGCGATATAAAATGCTGGCAAAAATACTGCACCTATAAAACTAAATATTCGTACGATTCTATAAAAAGAACCCACTAATACACGTCCGTTATAATCATCTGGTGATTGAAAAAACGAGAAAAAAGTAACTGGACCAATTAGTACCGTCGGAGAAATATTCGTCAAAACAGCAATTTTACCTTCAACTAGATTGGCGAAGACACGGTCAGGTCTCTCTGTATTTAACATTTGTGGGAATGGAGAATATACGGACTCTTCTAGAAAGTCCCCTACTTCCCCAGCCGTATATAAAGAAGGAGTTCTATCCTGCATCAATTTTAATCTTCTCTCTACTTCTAACAAAGATTGCGTATTAGCAACCTTATCCAAATACATATAGTAGACATCCGTTTTTGTTTCAACACCGATTTCAATTTTAGTAACAACTAAATTCGGCATCCGAATTCTTTTACGAATTAGCCCAATATTCACATCAACATTCTCAATAAAACCTTCATGAGAACCTCTTACAATATGTTCGTTAATAGGTTCATCAGGGGAACGATGCGGAACCTCTGGTAAAGTAAGATGCACCATCTGCTGTTCTGTCATTAAAATAATGATTGTTTCACCATGGCATATATATTCAGTGAATTTTTCCATTTTAAACGGTTCTTTCATAGAAGCCATTGTCTCAGTCCATTTGGCTTCATCCACTGTTGCTTGAAATTTCAAAACATTAACCTGCTCTTGAACATCTCTTTTGTTGACCATTGTGCTGTAATAGCATAAAATTGCATATTTTTCGTTTGGCCATGAAATCTCTTTTGCTGTAAAATCAACAGAATTATGAAAGGTAGATTTTAATTTATCGATCATCGTTTCAAGTAGTAGCAATATCTTACCCCCTTTTCCCTTAGTATGGAAAAATAAACATGATTTCAAACAAAAAACCAGCCAAAATTCCGGCTGGTTTTTATATTCATATGAAATTATGAATCTATCATTATTTTTGGATAAATTGTTGTGTCCAGTAGTTACCGTTCGCTGAAAAACCTACACCGATATGAGTGTATGAAGCATTCATAATATTAGCACGGTGTCCTGGTGATTGCATCCAAGCTTGTACCACTTCTTGAGGTGTTTTTTGTCCTTGAGCGATGTTTTCACCTGCTGATTTATATGAAATTCCAAGAGATTTCATTTGATCAAATGGTGAACCGTATGTTGGACTCGTATGATCGAAATAATGGTTTTTAGCCATGTCATCTGATTTTGCTTTTGCTGATTGCATTAATTTTGCATCAGCTTGTAATGCTGGTAATCCTTCTTTTGCACGTTCAGCGTTTGTTAATGAAATAACTTGTTTCTCAAATTGTGAAGCTGATGAGCTATTAGAATTTGTTGTTGAATTGTTTGATCCTGGATTTGAAGTTGTTCCTTTGTTTGATCCTGGGTTTGATGGTGTTCCTTTGTTTGATCCAGAGTTTGATGTTGTTCCTTGATTTGAGCCTGGGTTTGATGGTGTTCCTTTGTTTGATCCCA
>DATMJF010000269.1:0-4151 GCA_035554455.1 Rummeliibacillus sp. | reverse complement strand
ACCTACTCGTATGTCTTGCCTTTATCTGCGTTATTTTCTTGGGGGTCAAAACTTGGTTTTCCCGTAAAAAGAAAGGGGAATTTTCAGCTCCACCTAAAACGTCAAAAGGCATTTCTGTAGGATTTGGTATCATAATGATTGTACTTGGAATTATAATGCCATTATTCGGTATATCATTACTTGTGGTAGCACTGATTGAAATTTGTATTTGGTTATTTAGAAAAAAAACAATACAAGCTTAGCTTAGAAGAAATAATAGTTAATCTATTAAAAGGAGCACAGTCAAAATTGAACTGCGCTTCTTTTTATACTCCTAACAGGGTAAATCTATAGCATTCATCAATCTAATAAAGTAAAGGTTTCAATTGGTTCATATTTTGGTGTTTTCTCTAGGTTCGTTTTATATAACACAATATTATTGACTATAAAAGATAAAGGCTTTTCATGGAAGGGATTATATTTTTCTAATAACTCCATATTAAATTCTTCATTGCTGTTCCACTTCCGTGCCAATGTTATATGTGGGTGATATGGACGAGTTTCCAAGGTGAATCCAGCTTCCTGGCATTTTTCATGGATAATTGATTGAAGTTGAAATAATCTACGATCGTGGTTTACTGCACTCCAAAATATTCTTGGTGATTTTTGATTTCCAAAAGTATTGATACCTTGAATTTGCAATTTAAAAGCTCTTTCATCTTTTATGGCGTTACTTACTAGATCAATTACAGTATTTTGCCTTTGCAAATCCATCGATCCAAGAAAAGCAAGGGTGATATGAAAATCGCTCATATGTACCCAACGTTGAAACTGAAAAACTTGTTTGAGATTCAGCATCTCATCCTGAATATTATGTTTAATACCATCAGGCAATTGAACCGCCCAAAAGTAATGTGCGTTTTTATCCACTTTATCCCTCATTTTCTTTTTTAGTTATAGCATTAAGAAAAGTTGAACATAAAATACTCAAATTTGATGCACCTAAACACCTATTTTTTAGCTATTCTTCTTGTATAAACAATACCTTATCATATCCACAATTACGACAGACCATTAAATGGGGGCAAATCTGATCTTTAGCTGTATTTGGATAGCCGTCATCCATTTTCACAGTCTCTTCATCCTCATAATGACTATAAGGATCCATAAAATCAGCTATTTTCCCATCGTTGTCCAATTGAGTACCACAATTTGGACAATTTATTTCTAATACTTTTAATGAGTTACATAAAGGACAAATTGCCATATGTACCACTCCTATTTCTTTCTATTTTAGAATCCCTAAATTCACCATCACTTTTTCTCACTTCAACATAATTTCCTTTTTAGTATGAAACTAAACTGCATTCTATTTTCATACTTTTCTAAAGCAATTTTACAATGTAGTATCGCATCCCTTTCAAATTACCTGCCGCTTCAAAAACACCTTTATCTATCAGCTTCCTTAACCGATACTCCAAGAATGCGTCTCCTACATATTGGTCTAGATGCACTAGTACGCCCTTTAGGAATCGCGAAGAAATAGGAATTTTCAATTTAATAAATTTTGATAAATGCTCTATTTTTCCCTCTAAAAAACGAATTCCAAATTAATTTGGAATTCGCATTTAATCAAATCTTATCCTATTAACCCTATATGGAGTGAAGTACTTTAAGTACATCATCAACTTTTACCGTTTATTTGTTTTTAACCACAGATTAAGCAGCTGCCTGATTCTCTTTAATGTTTTTGGTTTTAGTTGCTTTTCCACTCAGCCATTCATAGATAATCGGAATAACCACGAGGCAAATAAGAGTGGAACTAATCATGCCGCCAATAACGACAATTCCAAGTGTTTGAGAAACAAGCGTGTTTCCGTTATTTGAAAATGCTAATGGAAGTAATGTTAAGATGGTTGTTCCTGCAGTCATTAATACAGGTCTAACCCTGGTTGCTGTTCCAAGTAAAATTGCCTGTTTGGTTTCCATCCCTTCTGTAAGATTCCTTTCAATTTTATCCACAAGAACGATTCCGTTCGTGACCACAATTCCCGTGAGCATTAACAAACCGATCAATGCTGCCAAATTCCATTCCAACTGGAAAATCGTCATACTCCACACCGACCCGATCAACGCCATTGGAATACAAATCAATACGGCAATTGGAGCTTGCCAGCCACGAAATACGGCACTGACAATCATAAGAACAAGAAGAAAGGATAAGGCTAAAGCAAGGCTCATTTCCATTATCATTTGTTTGACCTGTTGAGGAATTCCTCCAATCGAATATTCGACACCTGAAGGTAGATTTAGGCTTTCCATCGTATCTTTCACTTGCTTTGTTACGTTTCCTACATCTCTTGTGATAATATTTCCTGTTACAGTGGCAAATGGATGGCCATCCCGCTCACTAATCATGGTTTGAGCACTTGTCTGCAAGGAAGCTATTTCAGCTAAAGATACTTTTGAACCATCCTTGGCTCTAAATGTTTCATTTCCCATTTTGGATAAAATGGTCTTTTCAGGATTTGGGTCACCAGCAATAAGACTTTCCTGCTTATCTATTCGAATCTCAACAGGAGTAATGAAGTCCTTAGAGGTTAGATCCATTCTTATCTTTTGTGGCAAATAGCTGTTAATTCTGTCGAGAACTTCATTGGCATTAAGTCCTAAGCTCTGCATCTTTTCAATATTTAGAGAAAGGTAGTGTTTGATTGGTGCATCAACATCATTGGCCGTACCTTCAATACTGAGCCCTGGTATCATTTGAAGTTTACTTCTCGCTAAAATGGAAGCTGCTTCAAGGTCACGTTGATCTTCTCCAGACAGAATGACTTTTAGCCTAGAATCATCTCCAGAAATATTTTGATTGGATACTGTATAAACTGCTGTGGTTGAAAGTAATCCAAGTTGGTTACGCAACTTTTCCACAAATACGTCAATATCTGTTTGATCCTTAATACCCACCGATATATTTGCGATATTTTGCTTTTGCATCCAGCCTCCGCCTTCATCAAAAACATCGTCAAACAGCGGCGTAAATGATGAACCTAGTGTGGAAGAATATGTTTTAACCTCTGGAATGTTCTTTAAGATGGTTTCAATATTTTTCACTTCAGCATCTACATCTGAAAGCAGTGATTGTTCAGGCAGTTCAACTTGAATTGCTACATCTTTTACATTTGCACTTGGTAAAAAGTTCATTGGAATAAAGAAAGCTCTTACAATCGTAATTCCAATCAGGAACATAGTAAGCACAGCGATAATTTTTTTTCTCAAAAATAGTTTTTTAAGAACGTCTTGTGCTTTCGTCTCCAAGTCAAGTGACTTAGAAATAGTCCTTTTTCTCCAAATGCTGAAGGCCAATGTTGGCACAACCAAGATAGAAACCGCAAGTGAAGTCACAAGGGCAATCACAACAGACCAGGCAAATCCGGAAAAAGCCGAACTTATCATACCACCTATAAGTGAAATAGGTAGAAATACAGCCACGGTGGTTGCAGTGGAAGAAGAGATGGCTGGAATCATTTCGACGACTCCTGCCGCTAGCTGCCTTTTGGTCACATGGCCGTCCGTTTCTTTCATTAGCTTACGATACATATTATCAATAACCACAATGGAATCATCGACCACACGCCCCATCGCTACTATTAGTCCAGAAATGGTTAAGATATTTAAACTAACATCGATTGCATGGAGTATTGCGATTGTAGCAAGAAGACAAATTGGCAGAGACAATGCAATGATGATGGTGGAACGAACACTCCTAAAGAATAAAAATACACATACAATTGAAAATATAATTCCCAATAATCCTTCTTTCATTAGCCCTTTTAATGCGGAATTAATTTCACTTCCTTGGTCTGATAATACTGAAAACTCAATAGCCCCTGATTTAATTTCTGGATTGGTTTTAATTCTTTCATTTATCCTTTCAGTTACGTCGGTAATGTTTGCAGAAGGCGTTTTCAATATATCAAGAATAACGCTTGGCTGCCCTCCTGTTCTAGAAATACTTTGTAAGTCTATTATATTTTGGTTAATTTTCGCAACCTCTTGTAAACTTACAGAGCCTCCGTCTTTAACCGGGATTTTTACACTTTTTAGGTAAGAGCTAGTGACTGGCCAATCTGTCACTCGGAGTGGCAGCGTTATTTTCCCCTCCGGTCCAC
>DATMJF010000268.1:0-10432 GCA_035554455.1 Rummeliibacillus sp. | reverse complement strand
TAAAGACAACGAGCATTTATGTAATTGGATTCGTATGGCGCGAGAGAAAATCGAATTTCAAGGGTTACCTTCTCGTATTTGCTGGCTGGGATATGGTGAACGTGCACGATTCGGGAAGATTATAAATGATATGGTCGCTTCAGGCGAAATCTCTGCACCGATTGTGATTGGTCGTGATCACCTCGATTCTGGTTCGGTAGCTTCACCAAATCGTGAAACAGAAGCGATGAAAGATGGCTCAGATGTGGTAGCGGATTGGCCAATTTTAAATGCCTTGATCAATGCAGTTGGTGGTGCAACATGGGTATCTGTTCATCATGGCGGTGGTGTTGGTATGGGCTATTCACTTCATGCAGGGATGGTAATTGTTGCAGATGGAACAAAAGAGGCTGGCGAAAGAATTGAACGTGTATTAACGACAGATCCAGGGATGGGAATTGTACGACATGTAGATGCAGGCTATGAATTAGCAGAAAAAACAGCTAAAGACAAAGATATTAAAATACCGATGATGAAAAAGGATGAATAGTTCATGACAAAACCTGTATGGATTCAACATGCATCTCAACTTGTTACGATGCACATTCCGCATCATGTGGGTCCACGTTCAAAAGAGGCAATGTCGGAATTAGGCATCATTGAGGACGGAAGTGTTTGGCTAGAAGAAGGAGTTATTACAGCAGTAGGGACGACTGCAGAGCTTCATAAAATATATCAATCAAGGGTCCATGAAGCAGATGTAGTGGATGCAACAGGTCATCTTGTAACGCCTGGTCTAGTCGATCCGCATACTCATGTAGCGTTTGGTGGAAGCCGTGAGAGAGAATTTGAAATGCGTTTAGAAGGTGCCACTTATATGGACATTATGAACGCAGGCGGAGGCATTCCTGCTACGACAAGAATGACAAGAGAAGCATCAGAAGAAGAGCTTATTGAACAAACTGCAAAACGCCTCAACTCCTTTTTAGCACATGGCGTTACGACGGTTGAAGGAAAAAGTGGCTACGGCTTAGATTTAGAAAATGAATTAAAACAACTACGTGTGATGAAGTATTTACAGCAACATCATGTAATGGATCTTGTGCCAACTTTTATGGGAGCACACGCTGTACCGCAGGAATATAAGGGTAGAGAAGAAGCGTATGTTGAATTTTTGATCGAAGAAGTATTGCCAGTAGTTGCTGAGCAAAAATTAGCTAAATTTAATGATGTTTTTTGTGAAGTAGATGTTTTTACACCTGAGCAGGCAGAGCGGATTTTAGAAGCAGGGAAAAGGTTAGGATTGATACCGAAAATTCACGCGGATGAAATTAAACCATATGGTGGTGCAGAGCTTGCTGCAAAAGTAGGAGCTATTTCGGCAGAGCATTTATTGAAAGCATCTGATAAAGGCATTGCGAAAATGGCTGAAGCTGGAGTCGTTGCATGTTTGCTTCCTGCAACCGCACTGTATTTAAGAGAAGAAGCAGCAAAAGGTCGCCAAATGATTGACCAAGGAGTTCCTGTTGCTATTTCGACTGACTGTAATCCAGGTTCATCTCCAACAACATCGATGCCACTTGTGATGAATTTGGCTTGTATTTCGATGAGATTAACACCTGCAGAAAGTTTGTGCGCCGCAACATTTAATGCAGCTTGTGCCGTTCAAATGGAAGATAAAATTGGTTCTATTGAAATAGGAAAACAAGCGGATATTGTGCTATGGAATGTGGAAAACTATCAAAAGCTCCAATATCTTTTTGGCGTCAATCATGTGCAAAAAGTCTGGAAAAAAGGTGTAAAGGTCATTGGTTAAGCATTATTTACAAAAACTCTTATGATGATTAATCATGATTTCCATGCAAATCATTCAGAAAATAGTGTATGCATGAGTAAATTACCCAGGAAATCAAGAGCCGGTTTCTTGATAAAGTGTTACTCCGTGTTGAAATAGAGGGATAGTTCTTTATTTGCAATTTTGTTGAAGTGGAAACAGCAAAAATTCTTTTTGCTCCAGGAGCAAGAAGAATTTTCTGCGACGAAGCTTGCGAAGCGATGCAGGAGCACAGCGAGGAGGCTCGTCGGTTCGCCCGCGGAAAGCGAAGCTGATTCCACTTCATGTTATAGTAGATTTGTACTATAAAAATTAGGAATAAAATCGTTTTTCAGTGCCCTCCTAAAGTAATTGCTCTTTTTTAGTTAGGCTTCTGTAGCGCAATTTTTTGTAATGTTTAAATACTCGCTTTTTAGAATACTCATTCTCAATCGATCAACAAATTCAACATTTCGCAGTCTATCTTGTCGTAAAATACCTTCTTCAACATATCCTATTCTTTTATAAGATTTAATAGCCTTTTCATTATCAACCTCAACTCTAAGCCAAATTTTGTTTAAATCTAATTGATTGAATCCGTATTTAAGCATTTCGTTCATAGCTGCTAGCCCATAACCTTTACCCCAATATTTTTTATCTCCAATTGCAATTCCAAGTTCAGCGTGTTTATTGAGCAAATCAATATTTTTCAAATCAATCCAACCTATTTGATTGCTAGCTTGATCAAGAATGGCTTTTTGATCATAACCGTTTGTTTTATTGATACACATTTCTATCCATTTTCGTGTTTCATCTTTGCTAAAGGGAGGATAGTAGTCCGGCATATTAAGATGTTTTGTAACTTCTTTATCGAGACACCATTGATAACGAACTTCTACATCATCAAGTAATAGTTCTCTCAATATGACTCGCGGTAATCTTTTTGTCATGAAAAAACCTCCTTTTTAAAATTTTACCATTTATTTCCTGGCATTCAATAAAAAAAGTCCGCCTAAATAAATAGACGAACCAGCATAAACCTATATCTAATCCTCGAAAGGAAATTCAATTATATAACCTAAGCGTATATCGCATTCTTTTAATATTGGTATTGATAATAGAACAATTGTTGAAATTATTAGACAATTAATCACCATTTTAGATAGAAGATCTTTACGAGATGTTTTAAAAGAGCTAATGATGTACTGAACTAAGAAGAGGAAAATAAAACAATTTGCAAAAATATTTGTGATATATTGCCAGTCCATTATTTCTCACCACTCTCCTAGATTTCTAATAATCTATACTACATTCATTATTATACTAGAGGTTCCGCAATTATAGTAGTTTAACTGCCCAAATACAGATGCTATGTTTTATATCACAAAATAATTGATAAAGTTGTGACAAGAAGGTTTGCCAATCTTGTTACAACTTGATTATCGTTGAACGCATTATTTTTATAACAAGTATAATGTTAACTGGGGAAAAGCTATAGTAGGGAAAAGGAGAGTTTTGCTATGAAATTTTTTAAAGCTTCTTTATTAATATTGGCTTTGGTAATTGGCTTAGTCGGATGTGGAAAAGACGGTTCCAAAGTAAATACTAGAGAAATTATTATTCCTAAAACTGAATTTTATCAATATCTATACATTCAAAGTGTGAATGATAAAGGAGTTTCTACGAAGGAAACAGGGAAATTAATTGAAGACCCTGCAACTGTGCAAGATTTTATACGAATCGTCAATCGATCGGTTGTTATGGTGCCAAAATCTGAAAAGCAAGCAGAGGTTGTTAAGCAATTGGACAAACAAGGTAGCTATATTATAGCTCTTGGTGATACCAAGTCTATGGATAAGCTTACTTATAAAATTTATATGCTAAAAGATGGTACAATTTTCTTCCAAGATACGATGAAAAAAGAAATGACATATATGACAGTCGAAAAAGAGCCTGAAAAATTAGAAAAAGCAAAGAAATTGTTAGCTATTAATTTTTAAAATATACAAAAAAGCGAAAGACCACAATTATGTGATCTTTCGCTTTTTTCTTATAATCTATTAAATACCGAATTCTTTTTTTACCCAATGTTCGGCTTCTACCCAGTTGTTAATGCGAATAACACCATTTGGGATTGGTTCACGATTGTATGGGGCATCAAGTAGCAGAACGGGTATATCTAATTCTTCATGGAGATGAACAGCATTATCGTGTTTATCCTCCATAAATAGTTGTACTCCGTATTTACGTCCAGCTATCACTTTATCAGTTGGACCGACTATATCAATCATATCGTAAGGTAATTGATTTGATTTGAACCATTGGTCAGTTACTTCACGAGAGTTTTCTTCACGGGCTGTTATATAGTTCAAGGCAACATTTGGATACCAACTAGACAAAATACGATGCGCATTTGATTGAACAGGAGGATTTTTGTAAATGTTAAGTTCTTCTTTTTTAAACCAATCAAAGAAATCCTTTTTTTCAACAGAAAGGGCCTCTGTAAGGTCATATTTTATAATATCATCTAAAATCAAATTCGTTTTAAATGCATCATTGATATGAGGTAAAAGGAACTCAGGTGTAGTTACTGTACCATCTATATCAATACCAAAACTATATTTCTTCGTCATTACAAAATCCCCCTAGATGCTAGTTTTGAGTGTTTGATGCTTTTTCTGCTTCTTGTTTTTTGTAATATTCTTCAGCAAGAATATCGATTTCTTTTTTCAATTCTTCAACCATTGTTTCTTCAGGAACTTTTCGAACTGTTTTACCATGACGGAAAAGTAAACCTTCCCCGCGAGCGCCAGCGATACCGATATCAGCTTCCCGCGCTTCTCCAGGTCCGTTTACTGCACAACCAAGAACAGAAACTTTGATTGGGGCTTTAATTGTTTGTAAATATTCTTCTACTTCGTTTGCAATCGAGATTAAGTCAATTTCAATACGTCCGCAAGTAGGGCATGAGATTAATGTAGGCATGTTTGAAGCAAGACCGAATGATTTTAATAACTCTTTCGCTACTTTCACTTCTTCAACAGGGTCTGCGCTTAAAGATATACGTAATGTGTTACCTATACCTTTTGAAAGGATCGCACCTAGGCCAGCAGCAGATTTAATCGTACCAGAGAATAATGTACCAGATTCAGTGATTCCTAAGTGTAATGGGTAATCGAATGCACGAGAAGCTTTTTCATAAGCTTCAATAGCAAGATTAATATCAGAAGCTTTCATAGATACGATAATATCATGGAAATCAAGATCTTCTAAAATTTTAATATGGTGTAATGCACTTTCAACCATACCGTCAGCAGTTGGATAGCCGTATTTATCAATGATTTTACGTTCAAGTGAGCCAGCGTTAACGCCGATACGAATAGGCACACCTTTTGCTTTTGCAGCATTTACAACAGCTTCTACTTTTTCTTTTCGTCCAATATTACCAGGGTTGATACGGATTTTATCCACGCCGGCATCAATTGCTTTTAAAGCTAGTTTATAGTCAAAGTGAATATCCGCAACAAGTGGGATATGGATGCGTTTTTTTATGTCAGCTAGAGCATTGGCTGCTCGTTCATCAGGACAAGCGACACGTACGATTTGGCAACCAGCTTCTTCTAAACGAAGAATTTCAGCAACTGTTGCTTCAACGTCATGTGTTTTAGTTGTTGTCATACTTTGGATGATTACTTCATTGCTTCCGCCGATCGTTAAATCACCTACACGAACTTTACGCGTTTTCGAGCGGTGCGTGATTTCATTCATGAAAACTCTCTCCTTCATAGGCTTCTATAAAAGCCTTCACTGTAAACTATTTTAGCAGTGTTTGAAAGGAAATGACAAGAAAGAAACATTAACTGCCTAATTCGTACATGAATCAGCTTTTTTTGTACTGAATGGCAAAATAACTTGTTCATTCGGTTTAAAGCTTTGTTTTAATAGATGAGGATTGAACTTGTAAACAAGTTCAAGTCTTTCAGCGAAATTCAAATTTTTTGCAGGGTATAGAGCAAATAATGATTCCCATGTATCACCAGGAGCCGTAGTGACAGTAATCGTTTGAATTTTATCTGTGTTTTCACATTTCTGTTCTACCGTGTAAAAATCAGCTTTTGAAATGGTTCCTTCTATTAAATCTACTTTTATAAAATAAGCACAAATTAAAATGATTAGTGCGGAAACTAGTATTCTCAAAAAAATCCCTCCCTTTTCCACTAATATATGAAAAAGAAAGAGATTCAGACCTCATTTTTGAGGTTGATTTGGATATTTTGTGCAAGCTAGTACTAAATAAATGGCGGTAATGATAATGCCAATGCTTGAACTAATTCGAGTGTTAATTGGGAAAAAGACTGACAGCGTCGTGAAAATGGTCGATAAAGTGATAGCAATTGCTGTGGTACGCCATAAAAATCGATAATCTCCGCGTTTTTTCAGAAGCTTTAGAGTACCGATCCCGACAAATGCATAAATACTAATTTGAACAAATAATGAAAATGAATTAATAAGAAATAACAGTATAAAAGCAAAGGGATATATTAACCATTTAATGTCGTTGATGAATTCTTTAAGTCCTTCAATTTGGCTCGTTTCAAGACCAACTCCAGTAAGGAACTGAACAAAAGAAATGATTGTAACGAATGTGACAAGTAATAATACATATTGAATAACTTTTCCAATGGGGAGCAGACGGTATGTAGCTAGTTTTTTTGGATGAATGAGGCTGTCTTTGAATAACTGCCAATGTTTAATTTTCATATGTATAACCTCCATTAGTATATTAACATGGAAATCAAGATGATACGAATAGGCAACTTAACTAAATGTATACTTAATAAAAGAGAGTGTTAATCATTTGACGTATTTTTAATTTTAATGTGAAAATAAATAGTAGTGAAAAAAGGGTAAATAAGGTTAATAGAATTCTACATTAAAGGGGTTTGTTATGGAATATATTTCTTGGACACTTGTTATTTTAAGTTTTGCCATTGCTTTTATCGGTTTAATCTACCCGATTATTCCATCTGTTTTATTTATCTTTTTAGGCTTTGTTATTCACGGATTGTTTAACGGATTTAGTGAATTTCCATGGTGGTTCTGGGTAATTGAAGTATTATTTACAATTCTCTTGTTTGGTGCAGATTCATTGGCGAATGCATTAGGAGTAAAGAGATTTGGTGGAAGTAAAGCTGGAATTTGGGGAAGTACGATTGGATTACTTATAGGGCCCTTTGTTATCCCGTTTGCGGGTATTTTAGTTGGCCCGTTTCTTGGCGCAGTAATTGCAGAATTACTATTCTCAAAAAGCTCCATTAAGATCGCTTTAAAAACTGGAATTGGATCACTTGTTGGATTTTTAACATCAATAGTAACGAAGGGAATCGTCCAAATTGTGATGATTATTCTATTTATAATGGTTGTATAAAATGAGTAGAAGTTCAGTCAAAAGGCTGAAATTGAAAAATATAGTGAATAATATTTGAACGATTATCTAAATTTTGTTAACCTAAGTGTTGTAGTTAATTATTACTTTATTTCGAGGAGGAAATATTATTATGGCATTTGAATTACCAAACTTACCTTATGCATTTGATGCATTAGAACCACATATCGACGCAAAAACTATGGAAATCCATCATGACAAACATCATGCTACATACGTAGCTGGCTTAAACGCTGCTCTAGAAGGTAAAGCAGAATTCGAAGGCAAATCAGTTGAAGAAGTTATCGCTAACTTAGATGCAGTTCCAGAAGCAGTTCGCACTGCAGTACGTAACAATGGTGGCGGTCACGCTAACCATTCATTATTCTGGGAATCATTAGCTGCAAATGCTGGTGGCGCACCAACTGGTGAACTTGCTGCAGCAATCGATGCTAAATTCGGTAGCTTTGATGCATTCAAAGAAAACTTCGCAGCAGCAGCTAAAACTCGCTTCGGTTCAGGCTGGGCTTGGTTATCATTAGCTAATGGCGAATTAGAAATTTCTTCTACTCCAAACCAAGACTCTCCAATCATGGAAGGTAAAACACCATTACTTGGCCTTGACGTTTGGGAACATGCTTACTACTTAAACTACCAAAACCGTCGTCCAGACTACATTTCAGCATACTGGAATGTTGTAAACTGGGACAAAGTTGCAGAACGTTTCGCTGCTGCAAAATAATCCAATTTTATTGGAACAAAGCACACATCTTACGCGTCAGTAAGATGTGTGTTTTTTATTTTAAATGCGGAATTCACCAGTTCAATCCCATAAAGCGAAAGATTCTTTTCCTGGTGATTTTGCTTAATAGAGAAGAACTTATGAAACAAGTGGGAATTAGCTATGAAGCTAGCTATCTTTGAAATTGGAATTAGCTAGTCTATCCACATTTACATAGGCAAAAAACATGCTCATTTTCCTAGATCTTTGACATGTACGCAATTAATCATTTTCAACCAATTGTTTTATGTTTTTTACGTTGAAAAATGATATACTACTAATTGTGATTTGAGCGGAAAGGGGGCTAAACTGCATGCGCAAAAAAAACAAAAATACAAAGAAACGTGCATCAAGTGTCAAAGCGAAACAGCGTGCAAATTTGTCTTTTCGTATGAATATACTTTTCTTCTCGATTTTTGTGCTATTTTCAATTCTTATTTTACGACTAGGTTACATGCAAATCGTAAAAGGGAGCGATTATGTTAGAGCATTACAACAAACAGAAGAAGTAACGGTTAATACTAGTGTTCCGCGTGGACGAATTTATGATCGTCAAGGGAAAGTATTGGTCGATAATAAGCCAAAAAATGCAATTACGTATACAAAACTTCAATCGACAACTAGCGATGAAATGTTGAGTACTGCAAGTAAATTAGCAAAGCTCATTAAAATGGATACAAGTAAAATTGCATTACGAGATAAACAAGACTTTTGGATAAAGCTACATAATAAAGAAGCTTATGCAAGGGTTTCGAAAAGTGAACAAGATGCGATTAATAAAAACCAAAAAATAGCTGCTACAGACAAGCAAGCTGAGATCGATAAATTAGTACGAGAACGTATTACAAATTCAGATTTGAAGAGTTTAACGAAATCAGACTTACAAGTTTTAGCGATTTACAGCAAAATGGTAGCAGGGTACAACTTATCTCCACAAATCATTAAAAGTGATAATGTAACAGATAAAGAGTTTGCTGTCGTATCAGAACATTTAAATGACTTACCAAATGTCAATACAACTACAGACTGGGCTCGTGTTCAAAATTCTGATCTAAGTATTCTTGGCTCTACAACAACTCCAACTGAGGGTATTCCAAAAGATAAGTTAGACTATTATTTAGCACGTGGCTATTCACGAAATGACCGCGTTGGGAAAAGTTATATTGAAGCCCAATATGAAGAACTACTCCAAGGTCAAAAAGCGGTAGTGAAAAATGAAACAAATGGTAAAGGGAAAGTAGTTGATACGAAATCAATATTTAAAGGTGCACCTGGGAAAGACTTGGTTTTAACAATTGATAGTCAATTACAAACTAAATTAGAAAAGCTTGTAGAACAACAATTGTTGGCTGCAAAAGCATCTGGCGCATCTAGTCTATTGGATCGAGCATTCCTTGTGATGATGGACCCGAATACCGGTGATGTGCTATCAATGGTTGGGAAAAAATTAGATACAGATAAAAATGGTCGAACAGTTGTAAATGATTATTCAATTGGTACTTTCACATCTGCCTATGAAGTAGGTTCTGTAGTAAAACCAGCGACTTTATTGACAGGTTATAAACTAAATGCAATAACTCCCGGTGAATTCTTAACTGACCAACCAATTAAACTTGCCGGAACAAAACCAAAATCATCTATCTTTAACCGTTCAGGCGCAATTCCAATGAACGATGTGACAGCTCTTGAACGATCTTCTAACTCTTATATGTTCCAAACAGCTATGAAGATTGCCGGTGTCAATTATGTACCAAATATGGCATTGCACGTACAACCAAGTGATTTTGCAAAAATTCGAAATTCCTATGCGCAATTTGGTTTAGGAGTTGATACTGGTATTGACTTACCTGGTGAATTCGCAGGCTTTAAAGGGGAAGAACTCCTTCCAGGTAAATTACTCGACTTAGCAATTGGGCAATTTGATACATTTACACCGCTTCAACTTGCTCAATATGTATCTACTATTGCCAATGGAGGAAAACGAATACAACCACATGTTGTAAAAGAAGTTCGTGAACCTTCAAAAGATGGTAAAAACCTTGGGCCATTAGTCGAAGAGGTTGGACCTACAGTATTGAATACAATCGATAACTCACAATATGAAATTGACCATGTGAAACAAGGGATGCATCAAGTATACTTTGGTAGTCAAGGCTCTGCTGCTTCCTACTTCCGTGATGCAAAATTTGATGCCGCTGGTAAAACAGGTACAGCACAGGTAGTATATTATGGACCAAAAAAAGCTGCATATGGGACTCAAACTTTGTCAATTACACATATTGGCTTTGCGCCGTATAAAAATCCGGAAATTGCCTATGCTGTAGTTGTTCCTTGGGTTACAACAAGTGAAAGTTACACAGCAATTAATAATATAATTGCACGACAAGCAGTTGAAACCTATTTCGATTTACAAAAGAAAGATTTAAAAACCAAT
>DATMJF010000267.1:0-2776 GCA_035554455.1 Rummeliibacillus sp. | reverse complement strand
CCCTTTGGCTTCGTGACATCATATTTCTGATTTAGCTTATCCTTTTTTTCTATCTGCATAAGTTTCATCTTATAAAAAATTTCAGAAGATCGATTTCCTCTATTAGTTGACATCGTTTTGGAGTTTCTAGAAAGCTTATATCTATAATGCTTTTTACGTTTTCTACGTTTCTCCATAAGGGTTCCCCCCTTTGTATGAGTAACTTATAGATGGATAACTGATTCAGTATTAGTATTCTTTTCTTTTTCTATTCCAGCTGTAAATACATCTTTTGTTTCGATAACTATATCCTTAACTTGAGGAGTTAGTTCTTGAATTTCGTTTATTTTTTCCAAATAGAAATCTTTGTCATGCATAAAAGTTTTATACATAGATTGGGCTCTGCTTGTTGTAGACTGGATTTTATCAACTAATTCTTCAGGATTATATGCATAATACTGCACATCAATTACAAAATGCTTAACCTTTTTCGTTGTAGTTTCACGCGTACTTCTATCCAACATACTTAAAGCTGCTCCCGCAACTGCTCCTAATGCGATACCTTTAACTAATTTGTTAGACATATTTATCCTCCTCCAAACATCTATATATATTATTATACCCCACTACTTTACATGTAAAACAGTTTCATTATGATATACTCCTCTTTAAAATTTTTAGCAGATGGGAATTGACATTCATAAGCCATCGTGAAATGATACTGTAGTAAAAGAATGGAATAAAGGTAGGAGGAATCCCTTTGAATCTTACACAACCATCTACAGAGAATGTAACTTTCATGATCGAAGGAATTAAAGATAAACTTCGTATGGTTAATGCAGATGCGATGAAACCAGAACATTTTAATACAGATAGCTACGAAGATTTAGTTTTCTTGTATGAAATGGTAATGAAACGTGAAGCTTTTAGTCCAAGTGAAATGCAAGCGATTGTAGCTGAACTTGGTTCATTACGTAAAGATTAAAAGCGGAACGCGCGCGTTGAGCTGGATAGATTAAATGCTGAACGCTATCGTTTCAAGTGTTATACCTCAAACTGTAGACAAACTCGAAAAACTTTGAGTTTGTCTACAGTTTTTTCTTTTACAATAAATTAGCTAACAGACCATTTTATTTCCACTGAGGACAGATGCTTTCCGCGGGCGTGACCTAGTCACTTCCCTCTCGTTGCTAAAGAAGAGAGGCTCGACTGTCCCTCTTTTGTGGCCACTAAAAAAGTGTACCTATTAAAAATACATTAAAAATTGCAAAAAGGTATATCTATATAGATATACCTTTTTTATTATTCTTTTGTTGTCTTTTCTTTATTATCTGTTTTGTTTAATGAATCCGTCTGGTTAGAAGGATTTGTTGGTGTACCGTCTTTTTTCACTAATGGTTGAATTAGTACTTCAACACGACGGTTCTTTGCACGTCCTTCATCTGTATTATTTGAGGCAATTGGTTTATTTTCTCCATAACCTTTTGCACTAAAATAAGCTGAATCTAATTTTGGATTATTATCAACAATTAGTTTCAAGAAATTTACTGCTCGCATTACACTTAGTTCCCAGTTAGATGCGAACTCACCATTGCGCTCCGGTACATTATCTGTGTATCCTGTGATCACTACATTTCTTTTAGGATCAAATACTAGAAGTTTTGACAATTCCTTCGCAGTAGCCTTGTGTTCTTCTTTCACATCTGCTTTACCAGGATCAAATAACACACTGTCTCGAATTGTAACGAGAAGACCCTCATCAGTTAACTTTGTTTCAAATTGTTTTTCTAACTCGTTTACAGCTATAAAATCGTCAACTTTTCCTTTTATTTTAGAAAGCGATTTTTGGTCTTCTACATAAGCTGAGTTTTTGCTATTCGTTATACTTTTGGGATCTGTTGGATCTACTGCAGAGGGATAATCCATTACCCCACTACCTCCCTCAAACACAGAATTAAACGCTGAAGATAATTGACTTAACTTTTGAGCATCTACTGAGCTAGATGCAAATAATACAATGAATAATGCCAATAATAATGTAAGAAGATCGGAATAAGGAAGCAACCATGCCTCTGACATTTCTTCATCATGTTTTTTTCTTCTTTTAGTCTTCTTTGCCAAGGCCGCTCGCCCCGCTTTCATCCATAATTTGTTGACGTTCTTCTTTTGTTAAGTATGAAGCAAGTTTTTGTTCAATTACGCGAGGAGCCTCCCCTTCTAAAACTGAAAGAATCCCTTCAATCATCATCATTTTTTGACGTGCTTCAATACTAGATTTACGTTTAAGCTTATTAGCAAACGGATGCCATAAAACGTAACCTGTAAAAATTCCTAGTAATGTTGCAATAAAGGCCGCAGAAATGGCGTGCGCTAATTTGTCTATGTCACTCATATCTTTCAACGCTGCAATTAAACCAACAACTGCACCTAGGACCCCTAATGTCGGAGCATATGTACCTGCTTGAGAGAAAATCTGTGCACCACTTGTATGACGGTCTTCCAACGCTTCCACTTCTTCAGTTAATACATCACGAATATAATCGGCATTTTGACCATCAATAGCTAAAGTTAAACCATTTTTTAAGAAAGGATCATCAATTTCAGAAACTTTGCCTTCTAAAGCTAGTAATCCCTCACGACGCGCTAAATCTGCCCATTGAGAAAACATTTTAATAATTTCTACATCGCTTACTAGCTTTTGCTCCGTGAATATGATTTTGAATAGTTTTGGTATTCTTTTCAATTCACTCTTAGGAAACCCAATTGTTACTGTTGCCATTGTCCCTAAGATAATAAT
>DATMJF010000266.1:0-2561 GCA_035554455.1 Rummeliibacillus sp. | reverse complement strand
AAAAATGAGGATATAAAAAAGAAATTTGTAACAAAAAGAATTCGCAGCACTCCTGCGGGAAAGCGAGCGAATAATTTTGTACCATGAATTTACTATTCTATTCGAATCAATTTCATAATTCGATATTTAACCTAAAAAAACAAACAGATTATTTTTGACTGGACTTTGTTTACTCTATATCCTATGGAATGTAATGTTGGAGCGAAAGACGGCGACTCCTGCGGGAAAAGCAAGCCGATCAAGACCCCGCACGAACGTAGTGAGGAGGAGGCTTGCATCTGCCGTTACACTTTCGATGCAGGAAAACATCTGATGCTTGCCCGCGGAAAGCGTCCGTCTGTAGCGGAAATGAAGAGCTAATCATTTATGCAAAGCATTTAGGGAATTGATTCAATAAAAAAGAAATGAAAAGCAATGCGAATTTTTCATAATTTGCATTGCTTTATTCATTTTCAGGAAGAAAGTAGGTAATAACAGGAACTCCTTAATAAGTAATATATAAATTTTTATATCCTTTCTTATTAATAAAAGCGTTTTATCTATATGTGATGTCATAAAAACTAACATAATTATTGAAATAATCTGAAAATTATATTGACTATGCATTTTTTATGTGTAAAATATAAATAAATAACAAACATGTTATAAAAACTAACATGATTTCGTTGAATAAAATAACGTAAAGAAAAGGGATGGTATTCTTGGATGCAACGTATTTGATGAATAGCTTGTGGACGATGGTCAGCGGAGTTTTAGTTATTTTAATGATTGGTGGATTTATTTTATTAGAAGCTGGTTCCACAAGAATGAAAAATGCTGGTCACGTAGCTGGTAAAACAATTTTCACTTTTGGTTTAGCATCATTAGTATTCTGGGCATTAGGCTACGGTTTAATTTTTGGAGGAAATGCAAACGTCTTCGTAGGGATGACAGACTTTTTCTATTCAGGAGATCAAGTGAAAGATGCTGGTCTAGCAACAACAGTATTCTTTGTTTTCCAATTAGCGTTTGCAGCAATTTCAATTACGATTGCTCTTGGTGGTTTTGCAGAACGTGCGAAATTTTCAGCTTATGTAGTTTTCACAATTCTATTTGGTATCCTGGTTTATCCAGTTATCGCTCACTGGATTTGGGGTGGGGGGTGGTTAGCAGAACACGGTAAACAAGATTTTGCTGGTTCTACAGTCGTTCACTTAACAGGTGCGATGGCAGCACTTGCAGCAACCATTCTATTGAAACCTCGTATTGGTAAATTTAATAAAGACGGTTCAGCAAATAATATTGCAGGTCACAACCAAGTTTACACTGCATTAGCTGTTTTAATTCTTTGGGTAGGGTGGTTTGGATTTAACGCAGGTAGTACAGTTTCTGTTGATGGTGCATTCTTCGGTTTTGTGGCATTAAATACAAACCTTGCAGCAGCAGCTGGAGCAGTAGCTGCAACTTTAATTTCATGGATTGGATTAGGAAAACCTGATATTCCAACGATTTTAAATGGTGCTCTTGCCGGTTTAGTTGCGATTACAGCTTCTTGTGCATTTGTAGATGTGTGGGCTTCTGTTGTAATTGGGTTCATCGCAGGTATCTTAACGTTCTACAGCGCTCGTTTCTTAGAAAAGAGAAAAATAGACGATCCAATCTTCGCAGTATCTGTACATGGTGTCCCTGGTATTTGGGGTACATTATCTACAGGTTTCTTCGCAACAAAAGAATTAGCTACTGTAGGTAAACCTGGATTATTTTATGGCGGTGGTCTTCACCAATTAGGAGTTCAATTTATGGGTGTAGCTATATCAGGGATTTACGCATTTGTTGTTTCGTTCGCAATTTTATGGGTAATGAAGAAAGTAATGGGAGGAATTCGTGTAAGCGAAGAAGAAGAAATTATGGGGTTAGATATTAGCGAGCACGGCAGCTATGGTTATCCAGAACAAATGGCACAAGAAAAAGCTGAAACTGTCATTGCTAGTAAAACTCACATGAGTTCATAAGTAAAAAGCCTAACCAATATGGGCTTTTTACGAAAAGGAAGTGCTTCTGTTTGAATGCTGGGGTGTTAACATATGAAACAATTAAAGAGTGGAAAGATCAAACGATTTTCCATTTCAATGATGATTTAAAGGGTTTAAATTCATTTCATGATCAAGTGATGAGAAAAGTCATGCAGGTGGCGATTATTAGGTTAAACAAAGGGGGGCCACCTTGTAACTTTTCGTGGTTTGTGACTGGTAGTGGAGGAAGATTAGAACAAAGTTTTATCAGCGATCAAGATCACGGAATCATTTATGAAGAAGACGCTGAAGAAAGTAACAGCTATTTTAAAGCTCTTGGGGAGGAGCTATCGGATGGTCTTGCAATAGTTGGCTATCCTTATTGTAAAGGGGCTATTATGAGTTCAAATCCGCTTTGGTGCAAATCAATTGATGCATGGAAAGAACAACTTCTTACTTGGATGGAAGATGAAAGTTGGGAAGCAATTCGGTATTTACAGATATTTTATGATGCTCGAGTTTTAGAAGGAAAAGTTAATTATGTCAGGTATCTGAAATCAGTTATTTATG
>DATMJF010000265.1:0-2365 GCA_035554455.1 Rummeliibacillus sp. | reverse complement strand
TTCAATACAAGTGCTACAATTATATCTACAATCATAGCACTAGTCCTATTGATTGGAATCTCTATTTGGGCAAAGTCATGGGCAGTACTAATAATTTTAGGTCTACTCCTATTGCCCGATTTAGTATTTCACCAATTCGATATCAATACCGAAACTCAATTGATCTTATCATCAGTTATTACCTTTGGAGGTATAGGTCTTTATATATATTTATCAAGTAATATTAGAAACGCAAAAGCCTAGAACTATCCGCAAATTTTTATTTGTATTCTTTGAAATTATTTGCTTCCTATCCTTAGTGTGAGACCACATTTTGATTTAGATCTCTGGGATAGTACTTATTGCTGATACAATGAGGTGCTTAAGTGATACTAAAAATGAAAAAGATGAACAAAACACTTGCAAAAGAAATTCTTCATTGGCAATACGATCCACCATATGACTTCTACAACAATGACTGCACAGATGAAAATATAAAAGAAATGCTTAACGGTACTTATAATGCGCTTGTTGATGATCATAATCGATTAGTTGGATTCTTTTGTGTTGGGGAATCAGCTAAGGTGCCAGCAGGCTACAAATTTGGTGTCTATAAAGAGGATTGGATCGATATGGGTTTAGGAATGAATCCCTATCTTGTTGGTAAAGGAAATGGTTTTGAATTTTGTACTTATATTATTGATTTTATTAAGAATCGGTTTGGAGAGTCACCTATTCGTCTCACTGTAGCTACATTTAACAAAAGAGCCATCCATTTATATGAAAAACTAGGGTTTGTCTGTGAAAATCGGTTTAACTCTGATATTGCAGAATTTATTACAATGATAAAAAATAGTGCTGAACTAAAAAATTGAGCAATCTAAATAATTCAATCAATTACTAAGAGCCTAACTAATTTTATTGGTTGCAAGGCTCTTAGTTTTATTTCAATACTGTCCCCATTGGGAACATTTCGGTTAGTTTGTATGGTATTTCTTTTGAGAAATCCAATAATGAGAGATCTTTAATGTTAACAAAATCCATATGAGTGTAATAAAAATATTTCCGTAAAGACTCGAATCTACTGATCCTGTTATTAATAACTCAGTGGCATGTTGACTCATGCCTGCAGGGTTTAGTAAACCATTTATTGAATGTAAACCACAAATTAATCGAATAATTAGGAGAAATACAATACTTAACATAGCAATAATTCCCTGCCCATTAAATATCGTACTAATCATAGTAGTAAACGAAATCATAAAAAGAGCCCATACAAGGTAGAAGACCAATGCCATTAACATGCGTGAAAAAGGAATGCTGTTAAATAAATAACTTACATATAAGTATGAAATAAAATAACCTATTGTAATGCTTGTAGCTACAAACAAAAAGCTTGAAAGCGTCTTTCCGCAGATGTATGTGCCTATTGTTACTGGCCTTGTTAAAATAAAATCAAGCATTCCGTTAGACTTATCAGACTGAATAATTCCCATCATAGAAACAACAATAATGATAATACCTAGTTGGTCAAATTGAGACCCAATGGTTGAAGCAAGCACCTGTCCTCCGTCTTGTTGAACCATATTAGGATCAATCGTAATCCCCTGGGTTCCCCCCATTGACCCCAATATCGAAGGTAGAAAATAAGTGATAATAGGTTGCGTAGCACCTAAAAAAATAAATATGAGTGGCATCCAGACAATTCTAAAATCACGAAATATTTGTACACGTTCTTTTTTCATTAAAATGTAAAATTGTTGGTTCATGAGCTCACCACCATTTTCAAAAATATTTCTTCGAGTGAATCAGTGCTACCAACCTCAAATTTTATTAGATCTACATTGTTTTCCAATGCATTAAGAATTAATAAATTTTTATTTTTCTGAATATTATCCATTGTAATTTTTACTCTAGTGCCTATTAATTCCACATCCTTTACATAAGGAAACTTTCTAATTAACTGCACCCAATTTAAATCTTTAGCCATAATTTCAAGATGAATTACCGGTTCACAATTTCTATTTAATAATTCTGCCAATGTTGTATCTTCTATTTTTACTCCTTCTTTCATGATGACAAATCGTTCACATATTTCTTCTGCATCACTTAATATATGAGTGGACAATAATATAGTCGTTTCATGTTTAATTTCTTGAATTAAATTTAACACCTCTCTACGACCTATGGGATCCAAGGCAGAAACAGGCTCATCCATGACTATTAAAGATGGCTTATGAAGAAGTGCTTGAGCAATACCCAGCCTTTGCTTCATACCTCCTGAAAAGGTTTGAACTTTTTTATTGTGTTCTTTAGAAAGTCCTACTTTATCCAAAATTACTGGTATATCTTTAACTAATACCTTTTTCGGTATACCTGATAAGCC
>DATMJF010000264.1:0-26920 GCA_035554455.1 Rummeliibacillus sp. | reverse complement strand
AAATATGTTAATAGATAAAAAGATGAAATAAGAGAACACATTATCTGCATATTTCAAGGGATTTTCAATTTAACATAAAAATATTAAAAAGCAGAAACGAAAAACAAATTATCTTGTTTTTCGTTTCTGCTAATATAATTTGAACTTAATAGACAGTATTCATTACATAAGATTATTTACTTTTATCTTTTTGATTTCCTTTATTCGGTTTATCTCCTTTTAAGATAACTTCATAAGCGAAATCTACTGGATTCAGTTGCCCTGGTTTTGCTGCATAAGAAGTAATCATTTTCACATTGCCTTCTTTTAATATTTTCTGTATATCAAGCGCTTGAGTATCTGTTACATTAAATGGATTTACATGATAAACCCGTTCTTTACCATTCTTCTTTGTTTGAATGTATGTCACCGTATAATCAAGATATTCTTGTTTAATTTGGCCAATAGATTGGAAACCGTCAGTTGATGAACCCGATTTTGATAGACCAATTTCAGGGATGCTAATGTTTTTTACATACCAGCCAGCTTCTTCTGAGCCCCAATCCGTCATATAGCGGAATGCAATTAACACTTTCTTTCCTGCATATTTGGATAAGTCAAACGTTTCAGGAGTCCATTTATTATTCGTTCCTGTAAAGCCAGGTAGATTAGCTTGTGTATTTGGATAACCTTCTGCAGTAATATCTGATCTTGTATGATCATTTGCTAGACTTGTCCATGTTTCCCCATTATCTGTAGACACTTGAACAGCCCCGAAATCCCATTGCTCTTCAATTTGATAATAATGATCAAAGTTTAATGTAGCTTTGTTGGTAGAAGATAAATCTGCTTCAAAGATCATTTGATTATCAGCTTGGCTACCTGTATTGCCCCATAAAACTTGTTTACCAGAACCGAGTGGATCTGCAACAGTTTTCCATTGTAGTGGTAAGAAATCAGCACCGTTAAACTTCATGCCTCTAATTTCTTTTGTAAAATCAAGTGATTTGAAATCTCCTCCCCAAGCAGGGACACCCTGTTTTTCATACACTTGTGCTTTTTCAAAATCAATTGTTTTGCCACGTTTTGTACCTTGTCTATCAACCACTAAATCACGTAAATCAATGCTATCAATATTGTAATCTTTGCTTACTGTGCTATCATCTAGAGCTAGAGCTGTCATGAAGTTTTGATAAACTTTCGTAAAGTCTTTATTCGTTTTGTATTGTTTTAAAACATCCTCAACACCTTCAATGCCTTGTGAAGTACCATCAGTTGCTAATGATTTGATAAAGTCATGTCCAAATTTATCATATAGATAAAGCATGAATAAATAAACTTCACCGTAATCAGCAATTGTTTCTGGACCTGTTTCTGCACCATTATGTTCATCCCAGTTTACCAGTGAGTTTTCAGGGTGATCAAGGAAGAAATTAATCGAACCATCATCATGTCCATAACCTCCTAGATATTCAGCGAAAGTAGACATCCCCTCATTAACCCATGATTCCTCAGAAGGATCGTTATCTGCTTGAATTAAATGTTGTAATTCATGAATGGTTGTACCGAAGAAAGTAGATTCTAAGCGAGTATCCCATGAATTGGTATCAATTGTAATGATATTTCGATTGATATATTTTTCTAATGTTTGCCAGAAGAAACCTGCCACAAAGAATGGATAGTCAGGATTATTCCATCCTTCATCTTGAATATTATCGACAAGCATGATTACTTTATTTGACCCTGTATAGTAATCTTTCGGTAATCCTACCATTCCTGGTAACGGAGCTTTAGAGCCATCTAACGCATTAGGTGTACCAAAGAAATCTGTTGCTTTTGGATAAATATTTTTATCAAATTCATCACGGAGCTTATCCACCTGTGCTTGTGTTACAACATCTGGCTTACGAGGATTATTTGGTCCATAAGATAAGTCGTGTGCAACCCAGACTTCTACATTGTCCCCAACACTTCGCAACGTGAATTCCTTAAGCTGTGTATTTCGGTTTAAGAATACTTTGGTACCACCATCGTATGTGAAGTTAGGATCTGCCTTTTCTTCAGATGTTGTTAGAGCCTTCGCTTCACTAGCTTGCTCTTTAATCTTTTCCTCAACTTTCTTTTGGAAATCAGCACTTTCAGATTGTTCACTCAGCTGATGATCGATATCGATTCGATCGCCATATCGATCTGTATTCCAATTTTCATAAGACTTTGTTGTAGCACTTGCTTCTTCACTTGCCAAAGGACTCATCAACGATAGTACTAAGCTACTTGAAAGTAATAAAGAAACCCATTTAACCTTTTTCAAAGAAAAACCCCTTTCGTCCATTAATTTGAAACGCTTACATAATTTATTCTAACATTATTGAATATTCAGAAAATGATACGAAGGTAGGATTTTTTTTAAGTTAAAAGAGTGCCTAAATGCATGATACGATATGTAAATAAAACCATTAATAAAATTAGAAAACTGTTATTAAATACATATTTTATCGACAAAAAAAGAGTCCCCTAAAGATTACTTTAGGGAATCTCCTTTTCAATTCTCTATATTAGAAGAATGCAACTTGTTCGTCACCAATACATTTCATTAATAATTTACGACAAATGCCAAGAGAAAGCTGAACAATTGGACCAAGCGCAAATACCATAATGATTGTCCCTATTCCAACAGGTCCTCCAAGAAGAAAACCTGCAAATGCGACAACAATTTCCATAATCGTACGTGCTAATGTAATACTACAATGGAATTTTTCCACGGCCAGTAACATTAAACTATCACGAGGACCTGCACCTAAGTTAGCAGAAATATAAATACCCCCACCCACTGCGATTAAAATGACCCCTAAGATAAAGTCCATAAATTGTAATGAGATTAGATGAACATCAGGTAATAGCCAGTTGAAGAAATCGAGGAATAATCCGATGAAAATCATATTCATAAATGTTCCGATTTTAGGGAATTGACGTAAGCCGATTGAAGAAATTGTAATAATAATAAGCCCTGCAATATCGGACCATGCACCAATCGATAAGCCAAAATGATTATATAAACCAATGTGTAGAACATCCCAAGAACCTACACCAAAACGTTGGCCCTTTACAGTTAGCGCAATACCAAGGCCAATGACCATAATTCCTGTAAAAAAGAATAGCCAACGCCATCTATTTGCTTTTTTCATATAAATCCTTCTTTCTACAATTACAAACAAAAAGCCATTCTATGCTAGTACATAAATGGCTTTTCATTAATTAGCTTTTTAATTGTATCAAGAATATTATTAATTTCAAGTAAGTGATACTAATTTTGCATTAGTAGCTTTTACTAGATTTTCTGGCACAATGCAAATTTGCATACCGATTTTCCCTGCACTAACATACATTTCATCTACTTGTTCAGCGGAAATATCGATAAATGTTGGGTAATGCTTTTTCATGCCAATTGGTGAACAACCACCGCGGATATAGCCTGTATTAGGCAGTAAATCCTTTACATGAAGCATTTCAATTTTCTTTTCACCAACAGCTTTTGCAGCTTTTTTTAAATTTAGCTCTTCTGCTACAGGTATAACAAAAACATAGAGACTTCCTTTACTCGCTGTGGCAACAAGCGTTTTGAAAACTTTTTCTACTGGTTGGTTAATTTTCGTTGCAACCGATACGCCATCAATTTTTCCTTCTTCTACTTCATATTCTGCAAGTACATATGGAATTTTTTTTTGATCTAAAAGACGTACTGCGTTTGTTTTTTGCATTTTATGTTTTGCCATAGAATAACACTTCCTCTATACAGCCAGATAGATAGTTGGTTGTGAAAATTGGAATCCTTTTTTAGCCATTTGCACATGGAAGGAGTAACGAGAGATTGCTTTTTTTAAAAGACGTTGCTTGGCAGACTCCGCTTTCTCCTGCACATTCATTTGGATCACTTTTGATGGTTCACTTGCTTGAGTAGATTGACCATTAGCTTGTTGAATTGTTTCAGCAACAGTAGCGGCAACTTGATAATCCTGTTTACTCGGATTTTCTGGAGCTAATGCTGCGAGACGAACATCCTCTAGAATCGCAATTGTCTGATCGTGAGGGGCACTTTGAGAAGATGTGATGGTCTGTTGCATAGAAGACGTATTATTTTCTGCCATTTTCTCAGTATTTACATCCTTCTCAACTATGGTACTTGGCCCTACCTCAGCCTGGACTGCTTTTTCCTGGTTTTGCTTCAAATCACGAATAGCAGATTGTACTTCTGGTTGGTGCTCTTGTTCTTTTTTTCCGGTCAATAACTCCACTAGTTCTTCGAGTGCTGGATTAAAATTCGGCTTAAAATATTGAGCATTTTTGCGATAAGCATTATCTGCTGTTTTCTGACGAAGTGCCCGCTTACGATTTTCAATTTCTGTATAGCGATTGCTTACAAGAGAAGCTATATTCATGTCAATCCCCCCTTTTTTAATATCAAAATAGTTAAAACTATATTAGCACCAATATTTGAGATTTTAAAATGCCTTTTTTCTCAAATTCGGCAATGATATTTTACAGGAAAATTTTACTACTATTGTAACGTTATTTCTTATCATTATTACCAAATAATTTTTGTAATGCTTCAGCCATAGCGTTATTTTCTGGCTCGTCTTGTTTTTTCATATACTTTTGAACATCACGTTTTGACACTTTTGTATTACCTGTTGCCTGTTTACGTTTTTCAAATGCCGATAGCTTTTCTCGGTGACCGCATGAACATACAAAAATACGTCCATCCCCTTCACCACGTAGTTCTAATTTTTTATGACAAACTGGGCAGCGTGCATTTGTTAATGTGGATACTTTTTTCTTATACCCACAAGTACGGTCTTGGCAGACTAGCATTTTGCCACGTTTGCCATTGACTTCTAGTAATAGTTTTCCACATTCCGGGCATTGCTTTCCAGAGACATTATCATGTTTGAATTTTTTATCATTTGCTTTAATATCTCTTACAGCATTTTTAGAAAAATTAACCATATTATTAATAAAATCGGATTTTTTCGCTGTACCTTTAGCAATTTTTGTTAATTCTTTTTCCCATTCTGCAGTTAATGCTGGCGATTTTAAATCAGCTGGTGCAAGTTCTAATAACTGACGACCTTTTGAAGTTGTATATAAGTCTTTGCCTTTTTTCTCAATGACAAATGATTTAAACAGTTTTTCAATAATATCAGCACGCGTTGCAACCGTACCAATACCACCTGTTTCATGTAATGTTTGGATTAACTCTTTGGATTCTCCACTCATAAATTGTGTAGGGTTTTCCATCGCTGCAAGTAATGTACCTTCGTTGAATCGTGCAGGTGGTTTTGTTTCGCCATGTGTCATTGCAATGGCACGAAGTTTAACAGTTTCGCCCTTTTTAAAAACTGGTAATAATTTATCATCAGATTCTTCATCATCTTGATGATAGACTTTTTTCCATCCTTCATCGCGAACCGTATTGCCTTTTACTTTAAATGTTTCGCCACCTGCATCTAGTGTAATAGTTGTTTGATCATATTGATAAGGACCAAAGAATACGGCTAAAAATCGTTTGGCAATTAGGTCGTATAATTTTCTCTCTTTATCCGATAGATTTGGCAAAATGGCTGGATCTTCTGTAGGAATGATCGCATGGTGATCTGAAACTTTAGCGTTATCCACAACACCTTTTTGTGGTTTTACTTGCTTGTTTCGTAATAATGTATTGGCGGCAGCACGGTTATCCCCAACTGCTGATGCTTTAATACGTTCTGCTAACGTACCAACCATATCAGATGTTAAATGTTTGGAATCCGTTCGTGGATAAGTAACGATTTTATGGTGTTCATATAAATTTTGTAATGTGGATAACGTTTCTTTTGCAGACCATCCCCATCGTTTATGTGCTTCTTTTTGTAGCTCTGTTAAATCAAATAGATTTGGTGCAAATGTCTTTTTAGGGACTGTTTGTACATCTTGCACTGTAGCTTCATGTACATTGTCGAGTTTTTTTAATAACTGCTCGATTTTTTCTTTATTAAATGATTGTATTTGGTTCGTTCCTTTTTCAGACCAGGTAAATGTTGCGTCGTTTGTTAATGCTTGTAGACCATAATATGTTTTTGGCTTAAAGTTTTTAATTTGTTCTTCACGTTCAGCAATCATTGCAAGTGTTGGCGTTTGGACACGCCCTGTTGATAACTGTGCATTATATTTAACCGTTAATGCACGAGTGGCGTTAATTCCCACAACCCAGTCGGCTTCTGCACGTGCAACGGCTGCTTCATACAAATTGTTGTATGCTCGTCCGTCTTTTAAATGCGCAAAGCCGTCTTTGATTGCTTTATCCGTTACAGAAGATATCCACAGACGTTTGATGGGTTTATGGCATTTGGCTTTATCTAAAATCCAACGTGCAACAAGCTCTCCTTCACGTCCAGCATCTGTCGCGATAATGACTTGGTTTACATCTTGACGAACCAATTGTGATTTCACCGCATTAAATTGTTTGGTTGTTTGACGAATTGGAACAAGTTTAAATGGGTTCGGGATAATCGGTAGATCTTCCATTTTCCATTCTTTGTATTTGTTATCGTATTGTTCTGGATCTGCATGAGTGACTAAGTGGCCAAGTGCCCATGTCACAATATATTGGGAACCTTCTAAAAAGCCATTCCCCTTCTTTTGACATCCTAAGACGCGTGCAATATCGCGTGCAACGGATGGTTTTTCAGCTAAAACTAAAGATTTAGACATAATTCCGCTCCTCTCAATGTCTACTATTATAACGGAAATAACGGATAGATTGAAAAATGATGCTGTAAGCTAAGATATATACAAAGATCCCCGACACATTTTAATTATGCTGGGGATCATAGATTACAGATACCATCCTCAAGATTCAGCTAACCAATCTTCATATAATCCGTCTAATTGCTTTTTCAGCTTTCCGTACTCTTGTTCAGATAGATAAGGCTGTTGCATTCTTTTTTCGATTTTTTCTATTTGCTGTTCAGTTGTTAACTGCTTAGCTGGTTTCGTTGATTTAGTATCTTTTGTTGTTCGTTGAATGGGGACAACATTTGCTTGTTGCTTCTCCTTCGCCCATAGATAATCCCCATGATGAATCGTAACTGTCTGTTGCTCAATCCAGGCTATTTTCGTGAATATTTTTTGTAAAAAATAGCGGTCATGACTTACGGCAATAATAGTACCTGCGAAATTCTGAAGGTTATCCTCTAGAACTTCTCTCGATTCAATATCTAAATGATTCGTTGGTTCATCTAAAATGAGAAGATTAATATCTTGCTGCATTAATTGCGCTAATCGCAAGCGCATCTTCTCCCCACCGCTTAAATCATGCACTTTTTTATAAACATCATAGCCATAAAATAAGAATTGCGCGAGTACATGTCTTGCCTCTTCTTCTGTCATCGATATATTTTCCCTGAATGCATCAATTAATCGGATTTGATCATCTAGAGTTTCAAATTGTTGAGCGAGATAACCAATTTTCACATTGCTACCAATGATGCATTTCCCAGTGTCAGGTTTGACTTCACCGAGCATTATTTTAAGCAAAGTTGATTTTCCTGTACCATTTTCGCCGACAATAGCTAGACGATCTTGCCAATAAACCGAAAAATTCACATCTTCAAATAATGATGATTTAAATGTTTTGGTTACATTTTCAATTGAAATAACCTCTTTACCACTTCGGTCCGAAGCCTCTAATTGTAGATTCATTTTCTTTTCAACTTTTGGCTTTTTCACTAACTCTATCCGTTGTAAAGCTTTTTCCATGCTTTTCGCTTTTCGATATAAATCAGGATTCGGAGGAGATGCTTCATTTGCCCACTGTCTTAACCGTTTAATCGCCTCTTTCATCTTATTAATTTTCTTCTGTTGTTCCTCGTATTGAGCAAATTCTTGTTCTACCTTTTCTTCCTTCCCTTTAACATACTTATCGTAGTTGCCATGGGAAGTCCAAGCTTCCCCGTCTTCTAGTTCAATCACTTTCGTAACCACATTATTCATAAATTGGCGATCATGTGAGACAACAATCACTGTACCTGTAAATGCCCGAACGTATTCTTCAAACCACTCAATTGCTTGTAAATCCAAATGATTTGTCGGTTCATCGAGCAATAAAATAGAAGGATTTTTTAACAATATTTGACCTAGCATAACTTTCGTTTTTTCGCCACCACTTAAGTCAATAAAGGATTGACCCAGTAGTTCGTCTATCCCTAAACCATTTGCTACACTTGCCATTTTCGAATCCATTTCATAACCGTCAAGCTGCAGAAATTGCTCTTGTAATTGCCCATAATCTTTTAGTACCTTTTCTAAGTTACCTTCAGTTGCCACCATCTGTTGCTCAAGTTCTGTCATTTTACGCTGAATGTTCAATAATGTAGTGAATGCCTCCATTAGAACATCTTTTACTGTATGGTGAGGATAAAAAGGAATTTGATGCAAATAACCAATGGTACTATCTTTCTTTTTAATAATCCGCCCGCTATCAGGCGCTTCCACACCAGCTAATAGTTGTAATAACGTTGTTTTGCCACAGCCATTATTCCCTACAATAGCTAAATGTTCTGCCGCTTTAATATCTACTGTTAAATTTTCAAAAATAATATGACCACCAAATGATTTGGTTATGTTTTCTGCTTTTATATACATAAGATTCACTCCGATTACGTAGCGAAAAGCCATAAGAAAGCAAAAAGACTGCCCATTAACGAGCAGTCTTTTCAGTCTAATGCATGTGAAAAGAATGGTTAATCAGCTACGTTATTTATTTGATTTGCTTTAAAAAAGGGCATACCTATCCCGTTGTCTGCAAAACCAAAAGTAATGACTTGTGCAAAGTACATAGACATAGCTTTATCTAGTTTTGCACGAGTCTCCATAGCTGAATTCTTCATTCTTTTCACCTCCGTTCAAATATATTTAATTGCATTATAACATCTTTTGAATTTTTTGAAAACTAAGAATTTATTTTTATTTACAAAATAGGCTACGTCAAAGGAGAGGGTGAGAGGGCACTAAAAAACGATTTTATTCCTAATTTTTATAGTACAAATCCGCTATTACATGAAGTGGAATCAGCTTCGCTTTCCGCGGGCGAACCGACGAGCCTCCTCGCTTTGCTGTGGGGTCTCTCTGGCTCGCTTTCCCGCAGGAGTCTTCGCTGATTCCACTTCAACAAAAATTGCATCGCAAAATTTTATTATTTCCAGTGACCTCGTCTAAGGATACTGTTATGTTTTATCCAAAGTACTAGCACGCTAAGCGCACAAACCACATGAGCCAACTATGTTGTCTTACACGGTTCGTTCTCACGAAGTGCGAGCGGCGTGCTGACACAATAAACCTTCCTTTCAAATATCAACAATCAAAGTTAACAAAGCCAAAAAATAAAAAAGCCGCTCATATTGAACGACTTTATTTTATAAATTAATGTTGATCAATTGTTTCTTTTGGTAGCCCTTTGCTTAATTCACAATATTTTACGAATACACGTGCCATTTCACGAAGACGTTCATGTACGTTTTCATCGATAATTTTGTTGTCTTTATCGAAGTGACCAGTATGTGTATAGACATAGTTTGGCGTTACTAATGCGCGGAAATAATCAAGAATTGGTTTTAATTGATTTTCCACTACTAAATGGTGTTGATATGTTCCTCCATTCGCCACTATTGAAATCGGTTTATATCTCAATGCTTTTGGGTTGAGGAAATCAAATGTATTTTTTAAGACACCAGGAATGGATCCTTGGAAAATTGGTGTAGCTAAGATGTAACCATCAGCTTCTTCTATTGTTTTTACTAATTTTTTCATATCATCATTGTATTGATCGAATGGACGTCCATCTACAAATTGGTGTTCAAAATCAGCAAGATGTAATTGGGTAATCTCTAGATTTTCATCAAATTCTTTTATATATTGTTCAACTTGATCTAAAATAGCACCGGTTTTACGACCAATAATCGTGCCGTCAACAAGTAAGATCTTCATAAGGTGTTACCTCCAATTCAAAATTCCTAAAGTTATTGTAACAAATGCAAATGCCTTTCATAAGGTGATACGCTTAAAATAACAATAAATCAGTCTTTTGACGGAAACGTTAAATCTACTTTGCATTACCTTATTGAATACAAAGTTCCTTTAGATTAACTACGATTTTATACATATTAATCCTCTTCATCCCATAAATTGAAAATAGCAGCGGAAAGGATGGAGATGTATGAAATATCAACATACTGAGCAAACAACTAAAAAGACCGTTTTAGTAGGAGCTGTGACTCCTTGTCATAATCTTTACCCGATCGAAAGAATCGTTACACTCTCTGCGATGTTTGACCGACAACAAATTCAAATACTGGTTAATCATGATGAGCAAGCAATTGATTATTTAATTCAAAAGGGTTTTAACCCAATTGTCTATAAAAATGACAAGCAATTAGTTTCAGAACTTACTAAGCTCTCACCTGATTTACTGATTCATGATGTAGGAAGCACGGAATTACCTTTAATCGACCATTTAAAAACATTTATCCCTACAGTACTCCACTTTGATGATTTTGGAGAAGGTGGATCAGCTGCTGATTGTGTTTTTCATACCCTGTATCAGGAAAAGCGTGAAAAGTTACTTCCACATTATTTAGTTGGTCCTTCATCTTATGTTGTACCGAAGCAATTACAGGCAATTCATAAAAAGACCGATGAGTTAGCTGACAAACCGCATATCGTTGTAGCAATCGAAGGTATGGATGCGGATAATACAAGTTATCGTATTTTACGCCATTTATTACAATTGCAAATACCTATAAAAATCTCAGTAATCGTCCAATCTAGCTACTCTCATGATGTAGACGAACTAAAATTAATGGCACTTAGTCGAAAAAACATTAAAATCATACAAAAAGACAATGCCCTCTATGAGTTATTAGGAGAGGCAGATATTGTAATTTGTGGCGCAAAATATACTCCATATAAGGTTGCGACTATTGGTATTCCATGCATCGTAGTTTGCCAAGATGAACTTGAAATGCAACATATTTTTCCAACCGAGGCAAATGGTTTTATTAACCTCGGGTTGGGTAAAAAACTAAAACAATCTCTTTTACAAAATGCAGTGATGGAATTTCTACTACATGATGCAAGACGTGAACATGCTGTACGAAAGCAATTAAATATTGATTTAAACCGAAATAATCAATATGTACAATCGTTATTAAAGAGTTTCATCACAAGTCACGCAAAATCGACTGCTTTTTTAATAGAAGAACAAGCCAAGAAAACAAGCGGTATGATACAATAACAACTAATGAGTGAACATTAATACACGATGAATTAACTTCATAAAGGAGCATTATCATGCCAACAAAAAATGAATTACTATATCAAATCGCAGAACTTAAAAGTGACTATATTCGCCAACAAGGGGATATCGAAAAACTAGAATCTACAGGATATCCTGAACTTATCGAAAAAGCAGAACAGCGTCTATCAGACATGGAAAAACAGCTTGCAGAACTTAACAAGCAGCTTGAAGCTTGTGAATCCTAAAAGCGCCTGCTTATATAGAGGCGCTTTTTGCTGTGAAACCGAGAAATCATTTAAAGAATTTAAATTAGATACTATACACTAAACAAACCACAATACTACCCATGCAGATTCTCCATGCATGGATACGGAGGACCCAATAACACATGAGTATATTAACAGTTGAAAAATTAGGCCATACCTTTGGCGACCGTACCCTTTTTAAAGATGTATCTTTTCGCATTGTAGAAGGTGAACATGTTGGTCTTGTCGGCGCAAATGGCGTTGGTAAGTCTACATTAATGCACATCCTTACAGGCGAACTAATCCACGATACCGGCCGTGTTGAATGGCTTCCAGGTACACATTATGGCTATTTAGACCAACACGCAGTATTAACACCAGGTAGAACAATGCGTGATACATTGCGCGATGCCTTCTTACCTCTTTATAAAAAAGAAGAAGAATTAAATGAAATCACAGCTAAAATGGCAGATGCAACACCTGAAGAATTAGAAGATCTTCTTGAACAGATGGCAGTTATTCAAGATGCTCTGGATGCAGGCGATTTTTATACATTAGATATGAAAATCGAAGAAGTTGCACGTGGTCTTGGACTAGATGCGATTGGCTTAGATCGTGACGTCACTGCCCTTTCTGGTGGTCAACGAACAAAATTATTGTTAGCAAAACTACTTTTGGAAAAACCAAAAGTATTGATATTAGACGAACCAACAAACTATTTAGATGAAGAGCATATCACTTGGTTAAGCAATTACTTAAAAAATTATCCACATGCCTTCTTATTAATTTCACATGACACTGAATTTATGAATGGTGTAGTTGATGTTATTTTCCATTTGGAATTCTCAAAACTAACTCGCTACACAGCAACTTACGAAAAATTCCTAGAACTTGCAGAAATCAATAAACGTCAACATATTGATGCCTATGAAAAGCAACAAGATTTCATTAAAAAACAAGAAACATTTATCGCAAAAAATAAAGCCCGATTCTCAACAACTGGTCGTGCAAAATCTCGTCAAAAACAATTAGATCGTATGGAGCTTATTGACCGTCCAGAAACAGCTGCAAAACCACAATTCTCGTTCAAAGAATCACGTAGCTCAAGTCGCTATGTCGTAGAAGCTGAGAATTTACAAATTGGTTATGACAAGGATAAACCACTACTTCCACCACTTACTTTCCAAATTGAACGCGGTGAAAAAATTGCTCTAGTTGGTATGAACGGGGTTGGTAAATCTACATTATTAAAAACAATGCTAGGCAAAATTCCAGCACTTGGCGGTAAAGTAGAACGCGGTGATTTCTTATTCCCTTCTTACTTTGAACAAGAAGTAAAAGCAGGATCTATCACACCAATAGATGATGTATGGAATGCATATCCTTCTTTAGAACAAGCAACTGTGCGTGCATTACTTGCTAAAACTGGATTAAAAAATGAACACATCTCTCGCCCCCTAAATCAACTAAGTGGTGGAGAACAAGCAAAAGTTCGTTTATGTAAATTAATGATGGAAGAAAGTAACTGGATGCTATTCGATGAACCGACAAATCACTTGGATATCGCTGCAAAAGAAGAATTAAAACGTGCCATGAAAGAATACAAAGGCACCATCGTATTAGTCAGTCACGAACCAGAATTCTATGATGGCCTTGTCACTAAAGTTTGGAATGTTGCAGAATGGTTCTCACAAGGACATCAATAACTAAATGCGGAAGCGGCTCGTTCAGTCCCGACAAGTGAATGTTCTCGACCCTGTGAGGCGTTTTTTGCCTCATGGGGTCGAGGTTATTCAACCTCGAGGGGCTAGCCGCTGTAGCTGGATATAACTAAAAGCGGAACACGCCCGTTTAGCTTTGTCGGTCAAATGTTCTTCACGCGCTGTCGGTGCTTGCACCGCAAGCGGGAAGGTTATTTGGCCTGAAATGCTGGCGTGTAAAGCTGGAAATCGCGTATCCGAATTAAAGAAGACAAAAAACAGCCGAATAAGGCTGTTTTTTTGTTTTAACAACAAAGGAAAAGCATCGTCCCTCAAGCAAGGTAGATTAATCCGCAAAACTATATATTGAACAATCAAGTTTCGACCTCTATCCATGAAAAAAGTATATTAATCCACGAAAAATCAAATTGTAACCACGCCGCCTTGATCAAATCCAGTCTTATCTTAAGTCTAAACTTCATAGTTGCATCATCATTGAATATGCCTTGTTCTCGACTTTTTCGATTTTCAGCTTAATAAAATAGTTTTTTTCTTATCTTATATAAGCCTATCACTTGAAAACGTATAATTATTCATGGTACAAAAAATATAAGGATGGTGTTTTTATGGGCAACAATGACAAATCAGAAGAAATATCGAGAAGGAAAGCAAAACATAAAAAAATCTTCATCCGTTTTGCTTTAATCACTTTAGGTGCTTTATTCATGGCTGTCGGTCTTGAAAAAGTACTAATCCCCAATAATTTAATTGACGGCGGTGTTACGGGTATTGCCATGATGGCATCTCATATTACAGGCATGTCACTTGGTCTATTCCTCTTTTTATTCAACTTACCATTTCTCTATTTAGGGTATAAGCAAATTGGTAAAAGTTTTGCTATTTCTGTAGCATATGGCATCGTCGTATTATCACTTGCAACATCTTTCTTTCCACACGGGCAAGCATTTACAAATGATACGCTTCTAGCAACTGTTCTGGGTGGCATTATGCTTGGAATCGGTGTAGGAATTTCGATTCGCTCAGGTGGCTGCCTAGATGGTAGTGAAACGTTAGCTATCTTATTTAACAAAAAGCTTCCATTCTCTGTTGGACAAATTATCTTGTTCATGAATCTATTTATTTTAGGAAGTGCCGGCTTAGTATTTGGCTTTGACCGCGCTATGTATTCGCTAATCGCATATTTCATTGCTTTTAAAACAATCGATCTTGTATCTGAAGGCTTTAACCAAACAAAATCCATTTGGATTATTAGTGATCAAGCTGATGAAATTGGCGAAGCCATTATGGATCGTTTAGGTCGTGGTATCACTTATCTTAACGGTAAGGGTGGCTATACAAAAGACGACAAACAAGTCATCTTCTGTGTCATCAGCCGGCTTGAAGAAGCAAAGTTAAAATCTATCGTACAAGACGTCGATCCAACAGCCTTTTTAGCATTTAGTAACATGTCTGAAATCCAAGGTGGAAACTTTAAGAAAAAAGATATTCATTAATAATTTTCAACGCATCACTGTATAAATCTAGTACAGTGGTGTTTTTTTATTTTGGCTTTGTTTAACAATACGGTTGATATTTCATCGTTTCGTTACAGACGGACTCTTTCCACTGGCGAACCGACGATCCTCCTCGTTCGCCTACTCTCACTTGCGAGGTCTCGTCTAGCTCGCTTTCCCGCAGGACTATAAATGAACTTCTCTGAATTAACATCGCACGAAGGAAATACGAATGCATTTTCGAGGAGTCGCCGCCTTTCGCTCAAATAAGAATGCATTAAAAAATCAACAATATCATATAACATAGCCATTATTTTAAAGCGAAAGTGAATAGAATCAAATTACTCTAATAATCGTTCCTTATAGAGGGGCTTTTTGCTAATCTGAGTAGATTATTTTCCCGAATTTTAGCGAATGTGGCTGGATAGGATTAGAAAAATGTAAATTTGAACTTTTCGTGAATTTGCTTATTTCTTCACGAATTCGACTCTTTTTTTCACCAATCTCCATTGACTTATAAATATCTTATTGATAAGATATAAATATAATAAAACTAAAGAAAGCAGGAATCGATATGACTGTTACAATTTATACTCAAACAAGCTGTACTTCATCAAAAAAGGCTTTACATTGGTTAAGAGATAATAATATTTCTTACGAAGAAAAACGTATTACTTCTGAAACTTTAACACTTCCTGAATTCAAACGTATTTTAAGCATGACTGAAGATGGTACGGATGAAATCATTTCAAAGAACTCAAAAGACTTTAAAAACTTAAATTGTGATATTGAACAATTATCGATTCAAGAACTTTATGATATTGTGAAGGATCATCCAAAAATGTTACGTAGCCCTATTCTTTTAGATGATAAACGCCTACAAGTTGGCTATAACGAAATGGATATTCGCCGTTTCATCCCTCGTAAAGTTCGTGCATATGAATTATATGAAATGCAACGCTTATCTTATGAAAGCTAATGATACGTTTTGGAGATGAAAATTATGAGTGAAACAAGAAGAGAAAGTATTACTTCCCTTTTTGAAATCGTTTCTTCTTTAGAAAGAAAATGGGCAAATGAGTGGAATAGTCACAATACGATGGGATTGTCGAAAACGCATATCTTTATACTGAAATTACTTCATGTAGAAGGACCAATGCGCCCTTCTGCTTTAGCAGAAAGACTTCACGTTACTTCAGGTGGTGTCACTGTACTCACTACCAAGCTGATCAAAGCAGGTTATATTATTAAAACACAAAATCCAACTGATCGCCGTGCTTCACAGCTTGAGATTACTGATGCAGGTCATGAACTTTTAGAAACTGCTCACGAACATATTACAAATACTTTAGAACGTATGTTCGGGATGCTCACTGAAGACGAAATTCATTCTTTACGATCTATCTTCTCAAAGTGCTTACTTGGATAAATTTAAAAAAATCCTTACTCGGATAAAAATATAGTGCTATTATTAAGTACTGTTTTATCTTATAGTCTGCGTAATTCGAAGAAAAAAAGACCGTTCAAAAGTTTGAACGGTTTTTTGTTTCACCAAATAAGTCTATATATTATTGGCGATAGCATTCCTAGAATGGGAAAAATAAGCCACCAATAGTGATACATAAAATCCCCAAACGTCTTATGAGATAATTCACTTTGTTGACTATCTTCTACCTTACCTGAATATTTCACTTCTCCTCGTATGATTTCATCTAAAGAGACCCCATATAAATCACTAAGTTTTATGAGATTATCTAAATCAGGATACCCTTTACCGAGCTCCCACTTTGAAACAGACTGACGTGAAATATCTAAAATTCTTGCAACATCTTCTTGAGAATATTGATGTAGTTCCCTTAATTTTTTTAAACGACTCTCTAATTCCATAAACTGTTTGCCTCCTATCTAAAGTATTAAATAAATGATAAGCAATCCCCATTTTTTAAACCAGAAGTCATTATTTGCAATATCGCAACCAACAGTTGCAAATGCATACATATTGGTTTACACATTGTTTCTTGAGCGCTTTTCCTTACATTTATTTCAAATAATCTGTTTGTATTTATCATTATATTGTTTTTCCAACACATTAATGCGAGTAGCACGTTTACGAGGATTTAAGTAATCTTCATCAAACCTTTAATATTACTTCAGTCTATTATTCATGCATAAAAAAATCGTTACTCTATAGAAAGAGTAACGATTTTTTTATCTTATTCACAGCCAACAACCTCTGCATAGATTGTGTGATGCACTGATAAGGTCGTGGGCTTTTTATGCTGGGAAAACGACTTCTGCTGATATTGCATCAGACATCATGATGTCTTTTAAACGTTGTTTTGCGCGGAATAGACGAGATTTTACAGTACCAATAGATACTTTCATCAATTCTGCAATTTCTACTAAAGAGTATTGATTTACGTAGAAATATAAAAGTGTATTACGATAAATACTATCTAATTGATTAATTTTCTCTTGGACAATTTTAGAAATTGCTTCTTGTTCAACTACCGCTTCAGTAGATGGATCATTATTGGGAACCAAATCTAATACTGGTACGTCTAATGTTTCAGGTTGGCTCATCATGTACTTACTACGACGGATATTTTTGCGATAGCGGTCGCGGAAAGTATTCATACAAATAGTTGTTAACCAAGCTTTCACATGTTCAACTTCAGCAACATAAGATTCGTAGCGAACGACCTTTACCCAAACTTCTTGCATTAGGTCTTCTGCTTCTGCTTTGTTGCGAGTTAATTTTAAACATAAGTGATATATATAACGATTGTATTCTTCATAAACATTTTCAAGTGTAATATTCATTTTAATATCCTCCGGTTCATCTTCTTGCTTTGTTAAACTTATTTTCGCAAAAACAAACCTTTCTCTCTATCGGATTAACTTTCAATTTCATTACATTCGTGTAAGGTTTGTGTGAAAAGTATGTAATGAATCGCCTTTAACCGTTGTAATATCTAACGTTTTGAAGATTACATACTAACAATTCCAACCGTGAATACCAGTCAAATTTTCAAAATCTATTTTTAAAATTGCAATAAAAAACACCTAAAAGCTCCCACATAGGCTCTTAGGCATTTTCATTATTCCTTTATTCTTCTATCGTTTGTTTTGTAATCGTCAATTTTGTAATACGGCTATCGTCAACTTCATTTACAACGATATGTAGATTTTCAAAATCAAATGTTTCCCCAGGTTCAGGAATATGCAGACTCAGTTCTAGTACAAATCCACCTACAGTTTCGTGATCTTGTGGAATCGCAACCTTGAATATATGATTAGCCTCTTCAATTTCTAATCGACCATGGCAAACTAATGTATCTTCTGTTAGATCATATATTAATGATTCCTCTTCCTCATCTGATTCATCTTCAATTTCTAGACCAATCATTTCTTCAATTATATCTTCATGTGAAACGATACCAAGTGTACCGCCATACTCATCAAGCACAATCGCTAAGTGTTTCTTTTGTGCAAGCATCAATGTGAATACTTTTTCAACACTTACCGTTGAAACAACATAAAGAGGATCTGGGTCCATAAAATCAACCAACTCTTTTGTCGGGTCTAATGACCATTCAACAAATTTCTTCGAATAGAACATCCCTACTATATTATCCAAGCTTTCTTCATAAATGGGATAGCGTGTAAATGAGTATTCTAAAATTGTATTTCTTACCTCTTCATAGCTAGCATCCGCTGGTAAACCGATGACATCCGTACGATGCGTACCTAGAACATTCGACACATCTTTGTCTGGAAAATCTAATACTTCTTTTAAACGTTCAGATTCACTTTCGTCAAATGCACCTTCCGTAGAAGCAAAGTCTACCATGCCTCTAAATTCTTCTTTCGTCAAAGTTGCTTCCGTCACTGCTCCATTTGAAATAATTCGAATAATCAAATTCGTGAACCCTTGTACAATCCACGTAACAGGTCTAAGGATTTTTACGGATAATGCGATAATTGGCGCAACTATATACGCAAGACGGTCTGCAAATGTTACAGCAATTGTCTTTGGCAAAACTTCACCAAAAACAATAATAATAATAGTTAAAATTGTAGTAGCTACTGAAACCTGCCAACCATGACGTAATGCAATAATAGTTAATAATGTTGGCATTAAAATATTTACCGTATTATTTATTATTAAAATAGTCGTAATCATACGGTCTGGTTGAGCTATTAGTAGGTTCAGCTTTTGAGACATTCTGTCACCTTGATTTGCTCGCAACTGGACCTTCATCCTATTTATGGCCGTTAAAGCTGTCTCACTTCCCGAAAAGAAAAATGATATGAGCAAGCATATGATCAATCCCAGAAATTCCAACAAGATTCCTCCCCAAAAAACTGTTCAAAGTTCGTGCAAAATTTCTACTACATAATATACCATATTTTAGTGAGTTCTGCGTTTTGTGAGGGTTGTGCTTTCTATATAAAATGTCTGCTATGCTATAATAATTTTATTATTGAAATACTGAAATGAGGGATTTAAGTGAGTCAATTAGAAGCATTAGACACTTACTTTACTACACATCGTGATGAACATCTCGAAGAAATGAAACAATTTTTATCTATAGCAAGTATTAGTTCTTTATCTGAACATAAAGAAGATATGAAAAAAGCTGCTGCTTTTCTAGGAGAATCTATGAAAAATGCAGGACTTGAAAATATTAAAGTCAATGAAACAGCAGGACATCCTGTTGTCACTGCAGATTGGTTACATGCTGAAAACAAACCAACTGTTTTAGTATATGGTCATTATGATGTACAACCAGTTGATCCTTTAGAATTATGGGATAGCGAACCATTCAAGCCTGAAATTCGTGACAATATTTTATATGCTCGTGGTTCTAGTGATGATAAAGGTCAAGTATTTATGCATGTAAAAGTAATCGAAGCTTTAATGAAGGAAAATGGCGAACTACCAGTTAACGTGAAATTCCTTATTGAAGGCGAAGAAGAAATTGGTAGTGTAAATCTTCCTGCATTTGTTGAAGCACACAAAGAACAACTTGCTACGGACTTAATATTAATCTCAGACACAAGTCTTTATGCACCAGGTCGCCCTGCAGTTTGTTACGCATTACGCGGATTAACAGGTGTTCAAATTGATGTTCGTGCAGCAAAAGGAGATCTTCACTCAGGCATTTATGGTGGTGGCGTTCAAAATCCAATTCACGCTTTAGCAGATATCCTCTCATCATTCCACGATGAACATGGCACAATTGCTGTAGATGGCTTCTACGATAAAGTTCGACCAATTACAGCAGATGAAAAAGCTGCCTACGAAGCTTTAGACTTTGATGAGGAAAGTATTAAAGCAGAAGCTGGTGTCAAAGAATTATATGGTGAAGAAGGCTACACATATCTTGAACGCACATGGGCACGTCCAACTTTAGAAGTGAACGGCGTATTTGGTGGTTTCTCTGGAGAAGGTATTAAAACAGTTCTTCCTGCAACTGCTGGCGCTAAAATCACTTGCCGTTTAGTACCCGATCAAGATCCATATGAAATCGTAGCGCAATTACGAGCACACATTGAAAAACACAAACCAGCTGGAGTTGATATTACAGTCACTGATTTTGATAAAGGGAAACCTTTCATCACACCACTTGATCACCCTTATATCCAAGCTGCAGGTCGTTCATACGAAACACAATATGACGCAAAAACAGCTTATATTCGCGCTGGTGGCTCTATTCCAATCGTCGCAACATTTGATGAAATCTTAGGTGCTCCCGTAATTATGATGGGCTTTGCATTATCAACAGAAAACTTCCATGCACCTAACGAACATTTCCACTTAGAAAACTTTGATAAAGGTCTTCGTGTCATAAGTGATTACTATAATGAAGTAGCGAATTTATCAAAATAAAGTTTTTAAAAAGCCCACATTCCTAAGGAATGTGGGCTTATTTATTTTCAAAAAATTATCCATCTAGGCGCGTTTAGCTATTACTTTTCTTCACCAAAAATAGTGACGATTTCTACTGCTGATTTACGTGGTTTTTCATTTGGAATTGTATCGAAATAACCGAATTGAAGCATGCTGATGATGCGTTCTTCTGGTTTCACACCTAATGCTTCACGGAATTTTGGATTGTCGATCCAATTCGGTGTTTTCCAACATGCGCCTATTCCACGGTCCCATGCTAATAATTGCATATTTTGAATGAAGCTACTAGCTGCTGCAAAGTCTTCATAACGTTCCTTTTGGCGAACATCTTGTGGTACGATAACAAATGCATATGCGCCTGGTGTAACGAACTTTTGCATTTTTTTCTCAAGTACTTCTTCAGATAATTCTTTCCATTCTGGAACTGCATATTCACGGATTAAATCTTTTAAAGTATCTAGTTCAGCCCCACAAGCAAGGACTAAACGCCATGGTTGACGATTACCATGATTTGGCGCCCATACAGCAACGTTAATAATTTCCATTAAATCTTCACGGTCTACAGGTTGACCATTGAACAATTTAATAGAACGACGTCCACGAATTGCTTCTTTGACTGATAAAGATTGTTCATTCATCATAATCACTCCTATAATACGAACACAATTTACGTTGAATATACTTGTATGTATATTACCCTCTCCACCTTAACACAGTCTGCTGGAAAATAAAAAGAACATCATCTTATGGAGTTACTTCTATATGAATGAAATAATATTTTATATTTGGCGTATATGCGCTCGAATCCTCATATGTCCATAAACGATGATAACTGTTCGTCGTATGTGCATTGACATAAGGTACACCATTTATTATGCTCGTTACAATTAAAGAATGATCGATTCTACCATCCCCAGTAAAATCAAGGAAAATCAAATCTCCTAGCTCTAACTCGCTTTCGCTTGAAACTCTTTTTCCTTGTAATCCTTTTTTAGAATTTTGTAAATGCCAGAAAAGTGCATTTGCTGTAGTCCAACTATAACTCCATGTTCCTCCCTTTAACCACCATCCCTTTATCCTATCAGGGTAACCTGTCATTGGTGCTCCACCTGCTAGCAAACATTGTGAAATGAAATTTGTGCAATCATCATCGAATTTTGGAAATGCAGGATTAAAATTGTTCCACCAACGATTTGCATAATCAACCGCTTTTTGCCTATTATACATAGTCCATAACCTCCTATTGTACTATATGTAAGGACAAAGCCAATTGATACTTATTCTGGGATTGTTATGACAAATATATAACTTTTTCAACATTCCTATTATGAGTGACCAATATCACACTTTTTTTGGTACAATGAGAACAATATAATTTTGTATCTCCTATTTTTATGTTTGAAAGGATGTTTGATTTGACACAGCATGCTGAAAAAGAAATTGTTGACGTGACATTATTATGTGATAAAAAAGGCAACTTAAATCCTGCTGCTATCGGTTATGCAAGAAAACCTATTATACAAAGTAATCTGAAAGGTCATATTTTACGTAAGAAAAAATGGAATTATTGGTGTGTTTTTGGTGACGATATTATGTTCTCAGTAACGATTAGTCATTTAGATTACGCAGCAGTTTGTTTCGTTTATTTTCTCGAGTATGAAACTCAAAGATATTTTGAGAAAACTGTCACTATTCCTCTTGGGTATAAGCTAAAGATGCCAGAGAATGTTTTAGAAACAATGTCTTTCAATAATAATGATATCAAGATTCAATTACTATATTCTCAAGGTGAGACACAGATGACTGTGACGATCCCTGATTTTGATGGGGATCTTTTGCATGCCGATTTAACAATCAAACATCTAGAAGACGATGATTCACTGAATGTCGTCATCCCATGGAATCGTCAAACATTTCAATTTACGGCAAAGCATCATTCTTTACCAGCAAGTGGTTATGTGAAAATTGGAGATAAACGTTATAATTTTAACGAGGAAGATTGCTTTGCCGTTCTCGACTATGGACGTGGAATATGGCCACGTGAGGCAACTTGGAATTGGGGTATGGCTTCACAACGCTGTGGCAATCACCGTATAGCATTAAACTTTGGTGGTCAATGGACAGATGGTACAGGTATGACAGAAAATGCTTTTTTTGTTGATGGCAAAATGCAAAAGATTCATGAAGATGTTATTTTCAAATATAATAATAAGAATTTCATGCAACCATGGCTTATTACAACGAAATTTACAGATGATGTACAACTTACATTTACACCATTCTTTGAACGAGAAGCTACTACTGATGTAAAATTAGTGAAATCCTCAGTTCATCAGATGGTGGGCTACTATAATGGTCGTATTCGCTTGGAAAATGGACGTTATATGCCTATCCAACAACTACTCGGGACAGCAGAGGATCATATTGCAAAATGGTAATTATATATAGCAAAAGATATAGCAAAAGAGAGCCTATTACATTTTAGAATAGACTCTCTTTTATTCTTTGTAGCAATTTACACTTCTCTTTACTCCTCAGATAAATTAGGCGTCTTAGTCACATCTAATTTTGACTTTGAAAAAAAGTGAAGGAAGTTGACTCTGCCAACGTTCTTCACCTTCGCACAAAAAGCTAGCCTTTAGCTTTCCTTTTTATCTAACTACTAATTATGTTACTAAACACGTTAATCTTTTCATTTTCCATATTAAACTATAATACAAATATTGTAAGACAAGTCCAACAATGAAAGCAGCCGGATATCCAATCCATATACCCTTAATTCCTAAATTAGTATAATGAGAAATTCAAAAACTCCATCATAACTAAAAAAATCTTAGCCGCTTGTCGTTTTTTTATATAAGCAAACACAACCTTTTTTGTTTAATAATTTATAAACATAATATGATATTGTTTATTTATTATTAAACATAATTACTAAATGTTTATTTTATATTTTGCGGGTGAATACAAAAAAATGCGCATCATTTGTAAATAAAACCCTTAAACTAAGAATGATTTTTGGCAGACCCATTGTTTTTTTACTTACAAGCGAAAAGCCCCTTCAGAGTACTGAAGGGGCTTTTTACCTTATATAGTTATTTAAACTAGATATTGTATTTTTAGAAAGGGGGCACTTTTTATATTTCAGGTTTATTAAGGAGTTTTTGTTCCAAGTAGTTTTAACCCCAAGCCGATAAAGATCATTCCTGTTATTTTGTTTAAAATAGTTCCTACCTTTTTGTCTAAAGATTTTTATTACTTTTCAAACAATTATTCAAATAAAAAAGAGTTACAATAACAAGTATAAATTCTTTCTACGATAGAAATCTTCGACTTAAAAAAGGAACCGCAATTTGCGATTCCTAAAATGTTTATTTATTTGCTCCGTTTATGACACTAAGCGAATCGTTAAGTGCAGTTTTGCACTTGCTTGCATCAGGGCTTGATGAACGAACTGATGCTAATACAACGTCAATTGTTCCATCTATTTTAGTCCATGTTGTGCCATCTGTTTTTCGAAGTTTAGGCTCTGACACATCCCATTGATGTTCTAAATCGTCAGCACTTTTTTTCGCCGCAGTAAAGTTTTTTGAGTTTACTTGGTTAAGCATATCACTTTCAATTTTAGCGAAATCTGTTAATTGTCCAGCTAATGTAGTTGCTTGCGATGCTTTATTTGCTCCGTTTAAGACACTAAGCGAATTAGTAAGTGCAGTTTTGCATTTGCTTACATCAGGGCTTGATGAACGAACTGATGCTAATACAATGTCAAACGTTCCATCTATTTTAGTCCATGTTGTGCCATCTATTTTTCTAAGTTTAGACTCCGATGCGTCCCATTGATGTTCCAAATCGTCAGCCTCTTTTTTCGCTGAAGTAAAGTTATTTGAGTTTACATCCTTTAGCATATTATTTTCAATATTAATAAAGTCTGTTAATTGTCCAGCTAATGTAGTTGTTTGCGATGCGACGCTATTACTGATTGAATAGTAACTGCCTATACCACCACCTAAGAAAATGCACAGTACTACAATGGTTTGTATTAAAACATTTTTCTTGTTTCCATTTTCTTGGTTTGTTTCTGCTTTATCACTTTTTCCTGTTGTATCAATTTTTGTAACAGCAAGGAAAATGATGATTGCTAAAATAGCTACAAGAAAAATTACACTAGTAGTGGTTGTTCCTAAACCTAACCCGCCATTAACTTTTGGTTGAGATAGGAAATCTCCTAATGATGCTCCAAGTGGACGAGTAAGAATATACGCAATCCAAAACGCTAATACCGCATCAAGTTTCAAAAATTTATATGCCAAATAGATAACAGCAATAATAATAATAACTATTGTTCCTGTTTTCACATAACCAAGACCTAGTTGTTCGGAATATAAATCTCCGACTGCTGTTCCAAGTGCAAATGTGAAAAGAATAGTAAGCCAATAGAAAACTTCTCTTTTTCTTGTATAAATTGAGTGGATTGAAAGTGTTTTTTCACTAAGATACCAAAAAAGAAAAGTTAAACCTAGCAGCACAGAGAAAACTGCTGTACTAACCTCTAGTCGTACTCCGATATTGTCTGTCAAATTATCAGTTACCAACGTTCCAAATACACTTATTAGAACAACAGTTGTCCAATAAATTGCTGGAACATATTTTGTTGCTCTGAATTGAAGAAACAAGAAAATGAAAAACGCTATTCCCATAAGTATGGTTGTGTTCATTAACCCCAATCCAAGGTTAAAATTTAGGAAATCAGCAAATGTTTCGCCGACAGTTGTACATAAAATTTTGATTATCCAGAAAAAAATCGTAACTTGTGGAACTTTATTTAGCATTTGTCTGCCTAGTGATGGATTGACTGTACTTCCACCTGAATTAGTTGGCATATTCTTACTAATTCCTTGATCTGTCATAACAACCGATTCCTCCTAATTTTCTTAAATTAGACTTTGTCTATAAACTGTACAATTATTCCTTTGCCTATTCTGTTTAAATGAAATATGTCCACAGCTAATGAAATCAAGACTATTTCAATAACTTAAGAGGCATACACCTATTGTAATAGAACAACATAAAAGGAATCTTAGTAGATATTTAGGAGCCAATTAAAATTAGATTAAAAATGAATTAAAAAAACGACAGCAATGAACTGTCGTTTTTTAATATTACATTAGGATTACTTAGTTGGTATTTATTTGAAGTTACATTCAACTTTTGTATCTTTTGCTATATACATGGCGGTACATCTTTTCTGGATAATCTGTAAAAATAGCATCTACTCCGATTGCTTCCATCAAATCATAATCTTCTTCTTTATTAATCGTATAAACACGTAATTTATTGCCTGCTTCTATTGCCTTTTTAACAGCTTGACGTTTGGCAGCAACTAGTGAAACATGAAGTGCGTTAGTACCAATCATCTTGCCATACTCATCTAAATTCACTAAAATTTTCATGAATAGTGCACCTACTTCATTGTATGGTGCTTTTGCAAGAACTCTTTCTACAATTTCATGGTCAAACGATGAAAATAATACACGTTCCATCATGTCATGTGATTTCACCGTTTCTAATACGTCATCCTCTAAGCCTGGATATTCAAAAACATCCGTTTTTAATTCGATGTTAATCATATGATGGGTAGCTTTGAAAAGATCAAGTACTTCATCAAGGGTTGGGATTCTCTCCCCCGCGAATTGTTCACCTTTCCATGAACCAAAATCATACGAACGAACTTCTTCATAAGTCATGTCTCGAATATAGCCTTTGCCAGTTGATGTACGATCAATTTTTTCATCATGATTAATCACTAACACACCATCTTTAGTACGCTGAACATCTAGTTCAACACCGTAAATTGGTAATCTTGCTGCTTCTCGAAATGATGCTAATGTGTTTTCTGGAAAGGTACCCGATGCACCACGGTGCGCAAATATATTCATTTGGTATATTCCTCCAACCATTCTACTTGTTACTTCCATCCTACAGCGCATACAACTTTTAAACAACATTAAACTTCATTTAAAATGATAACAAGCGTATAGTAGTAATTATCACCCTTTGAAAATACGGGAGGCGATTTCATGATACAACATCCGGATTTTAAAGAAGAAGAGCAACATTTAGCTTATACAAAATATTATATGCATAAATTGTTAGACGAATCAAAACGTGATGTACAAACCGCTCAAGAAAATATTCGTACAGCAATGGCTGATTTAGAGTATTTAGATTCAAGT